>NZ_JBHZDA010000023.1:62755-74958 GCF_042755665.1 Streptomyces sp. NPDC059142 | reverse complement strand
CGCTGGCCGGCGGGGGGGCGCCGCCGCCCCCTCCCCGCCCCCCCGCCCCCCCCCTCGACGAGAACCCGGTCGCCCGTACCCAGCAGGAAGTCGCGCAGCGCCGCGTCCTGCCCGAATTTGTGGACGCTGCCCGCCACCACGATCCCGTAGCGCTCACGCTCCCAGACGGTGTCATCGAACTCGCGTACCAGCCGCCCCGCCTTCTTGGCGAGCGCCGGGTTCGCGGCGTCCAGAGCAGCACGCTCGGCCTCCTCGTCGCCGAAGAGCCGGGCCTTGGCCGCCATCATCCAGTGCTCGGCCGTCGCGTACTCGACGCCGTCGACCGTGAACGGTGCGGGCCACCACTGGCTCAGACAGCTCGTACCGAGCGCGCCGTCCCGCCGCGGGGTGTGCCCCCAGAAGTGCAGGTACTTGACCGTCGCGCCGCCCTGAACCCGATCGGTCAGCTCGGCATGCGTACGTACGGAATTCCCCGTGTTCGTCCCCATGCCCTGGAGTCTGTCAGCCACCACTGACAACGCCCCTCGGTTTTTCGGACGACGACGCCTCCGGCTTCCCGCCTGCCCACCGATTCCGTCGCGTAACCAAAAGGCAACAACGGAATCCCTTGTTGAGGCGGAAGTGCTCTGTCAGGATCGGCAATCAACTCAAGCCGGGACAACAGTTCGCAGCAGTTCACAACTGTTCGCAATCGTTCGTACAAGGGCCGCTGCCGTCGGCCGGGACATCGGAGAGCGTCATGGCCAACCGCTTCCAGGTGCGGGACCGTTTCGCGGAGGGCGCGCAGTTCGTCGGCGGGCGGCCCCGACCGGGCACCTCGGGACGTCCGCACGCCGTCGTGAACCCGGCGACCGGCGAGGACGTCTACGCGTACGAACTGGCCGGCCCCGCCGACGTGGACGACGCCGTAGCCGCCGCGCACGCCGCTTTTCCCGGCTGGGCGGGTGCGACGCCCGGCGAGCGTTCCGACGCCCTGCACCGCCTGGCGGACGTTCTGGCCGCCCAGGCGGACGACTTCGCCTACGCCGAGTCGCTGCAGTGCGGCAAGCCGATCAAGCTCTCCACCGAGTTCGACGTTCCCGGCACCGTCGACAACACCGCCTTCTTCGCGGGTGCCGCACGCCGCCTGGACGGTGCCTCGGCCGGTGAGTACAGCGGCGACCACACCTCCTCCGTACGCCGCGAGCCGATCGGCGTCGTCGGCTCCGTGGCGCCGTGGAACTATCCGCTCCAGATGGCCGCGTGGAAGATCCTCCCGGCCGTCGCCGCGGGCAACACGGTCGTTCTGAAGCCCGCCGAGCTCACGCCCTTCACGTCGCTGATGTTCGCCCGGGCGGCCCAGGAGGCCGGTCTGCCCGACGGTGTGATCAATGTGGTCACCGGGGCGGGCCCCGACGCCGGAGAACGCCTTGTGGGCCACCCTGATGTCGCCATGACGTCGTTCACCGGCTCCACCGCCGTGGGGAGGCGCGTCGCGGCGATCGCCACCGCCGCCGTCCCCGTCAAGCGCCTCCACCTCGAACTCGGCGGTAAGGCCCCGTTTCTCGTCTTCGACGACGCGGACCTTGAGGCCGCCGTACACGGGGCCGTCGCCGCGTCGCTCATCAACGGCGGCCAGGACTGTACGGCAGCCACCCGCGCCTACGTCCAACGGCCGCTGTACGACGCCTTCGTCAGCGGTGTGGCCGACCTCATGACGACCGTCCGCCTCGGTGACCCCTTCGACGAGGCGACCGACCTCGGTCCGCTCATCTCGCACGCCCACCGCGACCGTGTCGCGGGCTTCGTCGACCGTGCCCGCGGCTACGCCCGCGTCGTCACCGGTGGGGAGGCCCCGGGGGGTGACTGGAAGAACGGCGCCTATTACCGCCCCACACTCGTCACGGACGCCGCCCAGGACAGCGAGATCGTGCAGTCCGAGATCTTCGGCCCTGTCCTCGTCGTTCTCCCCTTCGACTCCGACGACGAAGGCATCCGGCTCGCCAACGACACCCCGTACGGACTCGCCGCCTCGGCCTGGAGCCGCGACGTCTACCGCACCGGCCGCGCGGTCCGGGAGATCCGGGCGGGCTGCGTATGGGTCAACGATCACATCCCGATCATCAGCGAGATGCCGCACGGCGGCTACAAGGCCAGCGGGTTCGGCAAGGACATGTCCGCGTACTCATTCGACGAGTACACGCAGCTCAAACATGTGATGTACGACAACACGGCGGTGGCCAGGAAGGACTGGCACCGCACCGTCTTCGGTGACCGGCCTCGCAGCCGTCCCTGAGGCCCCGCACGGGGCTGCGGGCTTTGCTGAGCCTCCGGCCCCCCCCCAGAGCCCGCCGGGAGGCCCGCTCAAGGCCACCGAAGCCGTTGAAGCCACCGAGAGCAGCCACCGAAGCCGTCGAACCGTCCAGCCGGAGGGCAGAGCGTATGGAGCAGATGGAGCAGTACGAGCCCGGCCCGCCGTCCGCGGCGCAGTGGGCCGCTGTACGCCGCACCATGACCAGCGGCCGGGGCGCCCTCACGCGCCGCTCGATGCTGCGTGCCACCGGCGCCGGCGCCCTCGCACTGGGCGGGCTCGCCGCGCTGGGCGGCTGCGGTATCCCGCCCGCGAAGCGGGAGGGCGAAGGGCCTGCATCCACCGATCACTCGGCCGAGGAGAAACGCGTCGTCTTCTCCAACTGGACCGAGTACATGGACGTAAGCGACGACGAGAAGCACTACCCGACGCTGGATGCGTTCACCAAGCGCACCGGGATCACGGTCAAGTACACCGCGGACATCAACGACAACGTCGAGTTCTTCGGCAAGGTCAGGCCACAACTCGCCGCAGGCCAGGACACCGGGCGGGACCTCATCTGCGTCACGGACTGGCTCGCCGCCCGCATCATCAGGCTCGGCTGGGCGCAGAAACTCGACCCGTCCCACCTCCCGCACGCGTTCGCCAACCTCTCCGCACCGTTCCGCTCGCCCGACTGGGATCCGGGCCGCGCCTACTCGTACCCCTGGACCGGGATCCCCGCCGTCATCGCGTACAACGCGAAGGCGACCGGCGGGCGTACGGTCGACTCCGTCTCCCAGCTCCTGGACGATCCGAAGCTCACGGGGCGGGTGGCCTTCCTCTCCGAGATGCGCGACACCGTCGGGATGACCCTCCTGGACCTCGGCAAGGATCCGGCGGCCTTCACCGACGACGACTTCGACGCCGCCCTCGCCCGGATCCAGAAGGCCGTCGACAGGAAGCAGATACGCCGCTTCACCGGCAACGACTACACCGCGGACCTCGACAAGGGCGACATCGCGGCGTGCGTCGCCTGGGCGGGGGACATCGTCCAGCTCCAGAACGACAACCCGGACATCAAGTTCGCCATCCCCCGGGCCGGCTACATGCTCTCCAGCGACAACCTCCTGGTACCGGCCATGGCGCGGCACAAGACCAACGCCGAGCAGCTCATCGACCACTACTACCGGCCGCCGGTCGCCGCGCGGCTCGCCGCGTACATCAACTACGTCTGCCCGGTCGACGGAGTGCGCACCGAGCTGGCCAGGATCGACAAGTCGATGGCGGACAACGCCCTGATCCTTCCGAACGCGGAGATGGCCGCCGCCGCGCACGCCTTCCGCTCGCTCAGTGCCGAGGAAGAGACGGCGTACGAACAGAAGTTCGCCAAGCTCATCGGTGCGTAGGTGCGTAGGTGCGTAGGTGCGTAGGCGGTCGCGCGGGGCACGCGGGCCGCGCCGTACGCCGCGCGCAGCGCCCCGCACCGCTGGCGCCCCGCACCGTACGCCCCGCCTCGTACGGCCTTCCGTGCGTCACCACAACGCCCCGTCGACCCCGCGCCGTACGCCCCGTCCGTCCATCTCTCTCCTCTCCGGGACCGTGACCCATGACAGAGACCGCATCCACCAGCCGGGACGGCGGCGACGTCCGCCTCACCGGGATCAGCAAGACGTACGGTTCGTTCCGCGCCGTACGGCCCCTCGACCTCACCGTGCCGCAGGGTTCCTTCTTCGCCCTCCTCGGCGCGTCGGGCTGCGGCAAGACCACCACGCTGCGGATGATCGCCGGCCTGGAGGAACCCACCACCGGCACCGTCTTCCTGGGTGACAGGAATGTGACGGGCCTTCCTCCGCACAAGCGTCCCGTCAACACCGTGTTCCAGAGCTACGCCCTCTTCCCGCATCTCGACATCTACGAGAACGTCGCCTTCGGGCTGCGCCGTCGCGGCATCAGTTCCGTACGCAAGCAGGTCGGTGACATGCTCGACCTCGTCCAGCTCGGCGACCACGCCAGGCGCAAGCCGCACCAGCTCTCCGGCGGCCAGCAGCAGCGTGTCGCGGTGGCCCGCGCGCTGATCAACCATCCGCAGGTGCTCCTTCTCGACGAGCCGCTGGGCGCCCTCGACCTCAAGCTGCGACGCCAGATGCAGGGGGAGCTGAAGCGCATCCAGACCGAGGTCGGCATCACCTTCATCCATGTCACCCACGATCAGGAGGAGGCCATGACCATGGCCGACACCGTCGCGGTGATGAACGCGGGGGGAGTCGAACAGCTCGGCAGCCCCACCGACCTCTACGAGAACCCGCGCACCACCTTCGTCGCCAACTTTCTCGGTACGTCCAACCTCATAGAGGCCGTGACGGCCGACGTGCGGGGCGACGACGTGGCCGTCACGGCGGGCGGCGCGACGCTCCTGCTCCCCGGTGGCCGATGCGCCGCGCCGACCGCGCGGGGCGGCAGGCTGCTGGTCGGCGTGCGCCCCGAGAAGATCTCCCTGACCCATACGGACGACGCAGGCTCGATCCCTGAGGGACGCAACCGCATATCCGGGCGGATCACCGACTCCCGCTTCATCGGAGTCTCCACGCAGTACGTGGTCGAGAGCGCCGTCTGCGCCGCACTGGAGGTGTACGCGCAGAACGTCGAGCGCGACAGCCGACTCGTCCCCGGCGCCGCGGTCGTCCTGCACTGGAACCCGGCGCACACCTTCGCCCTGGACGCCGCGCAGTCGCCGCTCGCGGGCACCACGGGCGACGTCGGCGTCCATACGGACATGGCTCCTGGCGGCGGCGCGGGCGCCGACGCGCGTACCGGAGCCCCCGACGCGGACACCGGGGCCCCGTCCCGGGTCTCCTCCAGCGGCCCTGCCCGCCCCGTGGACGCCGCTACGGCGCGGGCCCAGGCCGAGGCTCAGGCGCCCGCCCGTGTCGGCAAGGCCGGAGAGGAAGGCGCGTGACCACCACGGAAGCGCCACACGGCGCGCCCGCCCCGCCGTCCGGCACCGAATCCGGGCCTCCCCCGCACAAGTCCTCCGCGCGCAGGCGCCTTGTCCCGTACTGGCTGCTCCTGCCCGGAATCCTCTGGCTGCTGGTCTTCTTCGCGCTGCCGATGGTCTACCAGGCGTCGACCTCCGTGCAGACCGGCTCCCTGGAGGAGGGCTTCCAGGTCACCTGGCACGTCCAGACGTACTGGGACGCGCTCCAGGAGTACTATCCGCAGTACGTCCGCTCCGTGCTGTACGCGGGCACCGCCACACTCCTGTGCCTGCTGCTCGGTTACCCCCTCGCGTATCTCATCGCCTTCAGAGCGGGCCGCTGGCGCCATCTGTTTCTAGTCCTCGTCATCGCCCCGTTCTTCACCAGCTTCCTGATCCGCACGCTCGCCTGGAAGACGATCCTCGCGGACGGGGGCGCCGTCGTCGGCGTACTGGACGCCCTGCACATCCTCGACGTGACCAGTTGGCTCGGCTGGACCGAGGGCAACCGCGTCCTGGCCACCCCCATGGCGGTCGTCTGCGGCCTGACGTACAACTTCCTGCCCTTCATGATCCTGCCGCTCTACACCTCACTGGAGCGCATCGACAGCCGGCTGCACGAGGCCGCGGGCGACCTGTACGCGAGGCCGCTGACGACCTTCCGCACCGTGACGTTCCCGCTCTCCATGCCCGGCGTGGTCTCCGGCACGCTGCTCACCTTCATCCCCGCGAGCGGCGACTACGTCAACGCCGAACTGCTCGGCTCCACCGACACCAAGATGGTCGGCAGCGTCATCCAGACGCAGTTCCTGCGCGTCCTCGACTATCCGACGGCCGCCGCGCTCTCCTTCATCCTCATGGCGGTCGTCCTGCTGATGGTCACCGTCTACATCCGCCGAGCAGGGACGGAGGACCTGGTCTGATGACGCAGAGAAGCCCGAGAAGCCAGAGGAGCACTGAAGGGCCGTCGGAACCGGTGAGCGCGGTACGGCGCATGCCACGGGGCGTTCCGCGGGATGCTCCACGGGGCGGCCCCATGGCCGTCACGCGCTGGGTACGGCGCAACCTCGTGGTCATCGCCGGTCTGCTGACGCTCGGCTACATGATCGTGCCCAATGTCGTCGTGATGGTCTTCTCCTTCAACAAGCCGAACGGCCGCTTCAACTACGCGTGGCAGCGGTTCTCCCTGGATGCCTGGAAGGACCCGTGCGGCGTCGCCGACCTCTGCGGCTCGCTGTCGCTCTCGCTCCAGATCGCCGCCTGGGCGACGCTCGGCGCGACCGCGCTCGGCACCATGATCGCCTTCGCGCTGGTCCGCTACCGCTTCCGGGCGCGCGGATCGATCAACTCGCTGATCTTCCTGCCGATGGCGATGCCCGAGGTGGTGATGGCGGCGTCGCTGCTGACGCTCTTCCTCAACCTGGGCGTGGAGCTCGGCTTCTGGACGGTCCTGATCGCCCACATCATGTTCTGCCTCAGCTTTGTCGTGACCGCTGTCAAGGCGCGCGTCATGTCCATGGACCCGCGGCTCGAAGAAGCGGCGCGCGATCTCTACGCGGGGCCGGTGCAGACCTTCGTACGGGTCACCTTGCCGATCGCCGCTCCCGGTATTGCGGCGGGGGCGCTGCTCGCTTTCGCCCTCTCGTTCGACGACTTCATCATCACCAACTTCAACGCCGGATCGACCGTGACCTTCCCGATGTTCGTATGGGGCTCCGCGCAGCGCGGCACACCGGTGCAGATCAACGTCATCGGGACGGCGATGTTCATCGTCGCCGTCCTGGTGGTGGTCGTGGGCCAGATGATCGGCAGCCGGCGGAAGAAGACCGCCGCGACCATCTGACACGGATTCGCGGACCGCCCGCCTTCATAGCGGCCCGATTCGGCAAGGCCCCTGTCCCGAGCAGGTCGAAGGAGAAGGAGTCGGAGCACATGGCCGTGAACCCTGGCGCCGCGCGCGCCGTCGCGGCGGCGTCCCTCGCCGGCGCGCGCCCCGTACCGTACTGGCTGGACTCCCCGGATCGGCCCGCGGCGCACGCCGCGCTCACCGGCGACGAACACTGCGATCTGCTCGTCGTCGGCGGCGGCTACAGCGGCCTGTGGACGGCCCTCCTCGCCAAGGAACGCGCCCCGGAGCGCGACGTCGTGCTGATCGAGGGCCAGGAGGTGGGCTGGGCCGCCTCGGGCCGTAACGGAGGCTTCTGCGCGGCCTCCCTCACCCATGGCTTCGGCAACGGCCTCGCACGCTGGCCCGACGAACTGCGCGCACTGGAGGAACTGGGCGAGCGCAACCTCGACGCCATCGAGGCTGCCGTCGCCCGGTACGGCATCGACTGCGCCTTCGAGCGCACCGGCGAGATCGACATCGCCACGGAGCCGTACCAGCTCGACGTACTCCGCGAGTTGTACGAGGAACGCACACGGCTCGGCGCCAAGGGCCTCGAACTCCTCGACCGCGACGCGGTACGCGCCGAAGTCGACTCGCCGACCTTCCTGGGCGGTCTGTGGGACCGTCGCGGCGTCGCCATGCTGGACCCGGCGCGGCTCGCCTGGGGGCTCAAGCGGGCCTGCGCGAAACTGGGCGTGCGCATCTACGAGAACACCCGCGGCCTGGCGCTGGCCCGGTACGGCGCGGGAATGGCCCTGCGTACCCCGTACGGACGGATCTTCGCCCGGCGCGTCGCGCTCGGCACCAATGTCTTCCCGTCACTGGTCAGGCGGGCGCGCCCGTACACCGTGCCGGTCTACGACTACGCCCTGATGACGGAGCCGCTGACGCCGCGGCAACGGGGCGCGATCGGCTGGCACAACCGGCAGGGGCTGGCGGACAGCGCCAACCGGTTCCACTACTTCCGGATCACCGCCGACCACCGTGTGCTGTGGGGCGGTTACGACGCGATCTACCCGTACGGTGGCCGGCTCGGCGCCGAGAGGGAGCGGCGCCCGGAAACATCCCTCACGCTCGCCGCCCACTTCTTCCGCTGTTTCCCGCAATTGGAGGACGTGCGCTTCAGCCACGCATGGGGCGGAGCGATCGACACGTGCTCCCGGTTCTCGGCGTTCTTCGGTACGGCGTACGGCGGGCGGGTGGCGTACGCGGCGGGCTACACCGGCCTGGGCGTCGGCGCGACGCGCTTCGGCGGCGACGTGTTGCTCGATCTCCTGGCGGGGGAGCGGACGGAGCGTACCGAACTGGCCATGGTCCGAGACAAGCCGCTGCCTTTCCCGCCCGAACCGTTCGCGTGGGCCGGAATCGGCGTCACTCAATGGTCGCTGGCGCGCGCGGACGCCCGCGACGGCCGGCGCAACCTCTGGCTGCGCACGATGGACCGGCTCGGGCTGGGCTTCGACAGCTGAGCGGGATCTGGAGCCGAACGCCGCGACGCACACGGCCCCGGGCCGGGAGCTGTCCGCGCCGTACGGGGCGTGAGCGGTACGGGGCCGGCGCCGGGCCGGGGCCCCGCCCTGTACCGAGGCGCAGTGAGGTGGCGCCCCGGGCGGCGGCGCCCCCGGCGCCCCGTGCGGCGCGTACAACGGCACGGCGACCGGGCCCCGAGACTCCTTCACACGCGTCTTGCTGCCCCCGAATCAGAACCTGTGAGTCAGATCACCGGAAGATGATGAACGGAACCCGCGTAATCGATCGCCCCCACCGCCCTCCCTCTTGTGGACAGACTGTCCAACAACACGGATGGGAGGCCGGGCAGATGACTGCCTCGGGGGCAAAGAGCGCGGTGGAGTGGCTGGTGTCGGTGGCACCGGATCCCGAAGCCTGCCGGTGGGAATGGGAGCGCAGCACGAGCGGGGTGGCCCTTCTGCCGGCCGGCAGGCGCTGGGACGTACTGATCCTGCCGGGCGATCTCGGTTACCCGACGCTCGACGTGCTGACCCGGCTCGTCGACCGTCCCGGTCCCGTGCTCGCCGACTTCGGCGACGCCCGGATGGGTTTCTTCGTGCCGCCGGGGACGGTCGCGCGCTGGATCGGTACAGGGGTACGGGGCGCCGGACGAGGCACCTGGATCGTCGTCCCGTACCCGGGCCGGGCGCACGGCGGGGTGCGCTGGCTGATTCCGCCGGACGGCGCGGGAACCCTCACGGACGCGGCGCTGCTGGAGCTGGCCATGCACGAGGCGGCGGCCAACATGGCACGCGGAGGGGTTACGTGGGAGGGCGACGCCGAGGAGTGAGGCGTGTCCCGACCAGGGCCGCCTCGGATGCCTCAGCCGGACACAGGCGGGCCGGCGGGCGGGGCCGCGCCGTCGCTGTGCCCGGTGTGTCGCGAACCGGCGCCCCGGCCGCGTCCAGGGCCGGCGTGACGTTCGGGTGGGCGCCGACGGAAACGGTGGATGGCCGCTTCCGTAAGGAGGAGCAGCATTCCGCACAGCGCCAGGCTCCCGAGGACGTCGAGCGGCCAGTGGTAGCCGCGCAGTACGAGGCCCACGCCCGTCGCCAGGGTGAGGAGCGCGGCGACGGGCAGCGTCCTGTACCGCCCGACGTACGGGGCGAGAAGCAGCGCGGCGCCGACGTACGCGACCATCGCCGTCGCCGTGTGCCCTGACGGGTAGTAGCCGGTCGCGTCCGTGAGCGGACCCGGCCGGTCGATCCACACCTTGAGCGGTACGACCAGAGCGGGGACGCCGGCCATCGCCACGGCGGCCCCCAGCGGCCGTGCGCGCTGCCCGCGCCGCAGCGCCTCACCGAGCGCGAGGGCCAGCACGGGCAGGGCGACCGGCATGCCGCCGAGGTCGGAGAGGAACTGGGTCAGTGGTTTCGGCCCCGTGCCGGCGAGTGCGAGCCCGATCCGTTCGTCGACGGTGCGCAGCGGCCCGCCGACGGACGTCTGCCATGTGACGAGTGCGAAGAGGACCGCGCACACGATGAGGGCCGCGAGAGCGGGACGGGAGAAAAGAGGCGGCCGCCCGGGAACAGGGGGGGTTGTTCCGGGGCGGCCGTCAGGACCGGTGTACCGCACGCCCCGGGGGGTTTGGGGCGGGCGGCCATCCGATCGGTGAGGAGATCCAGAGCCAGAAGCTCCAGTGGTGTGCGCGAAGGCACGACCAAAGCGACGCTGGGGATGCCCCGCATTGGTGTCGCCCACAGTTCCCTGTGCAGTTCCCTGTGAGCGGGGTGTTTCTCTCATCTGGCAAAACCGTACGTCAGGGCCGGGGGCTCCGACAGTCGGAACCCCATCCCGCCATGGCCCTCGCACACCTTCTTCACAGGCCCTCACCGGTGTGACGGACCCCGTCACACCGCGGGAGCGGTGCGTCGGCGGGGCGCCCGCGCCGCGGTCCGCCGCGCAACGCGCAGTGGGTTCCGCGGCGCGGCGCAACGGGGCGCGGGGAGCCGTTGAGAGCCTCTATAAGAGGCTCGGAGAAGCCCGAAGGCCCCGCGTTCCCTATGAGCCGGACTCAGAGAGCGGCGAGCGACCGCTCGATGATGTCCAGGCCCTCGTTCAACAGCTCCTCGCCGATCACCAGGGGAGGCAGGAAACGCAGGACGTTGCCGTACGTGCCGCAGGTGAGGACCAGCAGCCCCTCCGCGTGGCACGCCTTGGCGAGTGCCGCCGTCGACTGCGGGTCCGGCTCCTTGGTGTCGCGGTCCTTCACCAGCTCGACCGCGATCATCGCGCCGCGTCCACGCACGTCGCCGATCACGTCGTACTTCTCCCGCAGCGCGGAGAGACGGTCCTTCATGACCGTCTCGATACGGCGCGCCTTCGCGTTGAGGTCCAGCTCCTTCATCGTCTCGATGGAGCCGAGCGCGGCGGCACAGGCCACCGGGTTCCCACCGTACGTACCGCCGAGCCCGCCCGCGTGCGCGGCGTCCATGATCTCGGCACGCCCCGTGACGGCGGCGAGCGGCAGGCCGCCCGCGATCCCCTTGGCCGTGGTGATCAGGTCGGGGACGACTCCCTCGTCCTCGCACGCGAACCACTGGCCGGTGCGGCAGAAGCCCGACTGGATCTCGTCCGCCACGAACACGATGCCGTTCTCCTGGGCGAACCGTGCCAGGGCGGGCAGGAAGCCCTTCGCCGGCTCGATGAAGCCGCCCTCGCCGAGCACGGGCTCGATGATGATGGCGGCGACGTTGTCGGCACCGATCTGCTTGCTGATCTGGTCGATGGCCTGGGCGGACGCCTCGGCGCCGCAGTTCTCGGGGCCGGTCGGCCAGCGGTAGCCGTAGGCGACCGGGACGCGGTAGACCTCCGGCGCGAACGGTCCGAAGCCGTTCTTGTACGGCATGTTCTTGGCGGTCAGCGCCATGGTCAGGTTCGTACGGCCGTGGTAGCCGTGGTCGAACACGACGACCGCCTGGCGCTTGGTGTGCGCACGGGCGATCTTGACGGCGTTCTCCACCGCCTCGGCTCCCGAGTTGAAAAGAGCCGACTTCTTGGGGTGGTCGCCCGGCGTCAGCTCGGCGAGCTGCTCGCAGACCTCCACATACCCCTCGTAGGGCGTGACCATGAAGCAGGTGTGGGTGAAGTCCGAGAGCTGGGCGGCGGCGCGGCGTACAACGGCCTCGGCGCTGGCGCCGACCGAGGTCACGGCAATTCCGGAACCGAAGTCGATCAGCCGGTTGCCGTCGACATCCTCAAGGATGCCGCCGCCGGCACGCGCGGCGAAGACGGGCAGGACGGACCCCACACCCGCGGCGACCGCGGCGGTACGGCGGGCCTGCAGCTCCCGCGACTTGGGTCCGGGGATGTCGGTGACGACGCGGCGCTCCTGCGGAATGGCGGTCATGAGGGGCTCCTGGGGGTATTCAGGGTCTTTCTCCGCAGGCTAGGGGCGGGAGAGGAAAGCAGGCATGCTCCGATCGGGAGTGGTAGGGGGCGTGTCGTTGTCCGCAGCGGATATAGCGACCCGCTCCGCCGGGGGGGCGGGGGCGGCCCCCCCCCGCCGCCCCCCCCCCCCCGCCCCGGCGCCGCCCCGCGGCCCCCCCGCCGCCCCCCCC
>NZ_JBHZDA010000023.1:53926-62745 GCF_042755665.1 Streptomyces sp. NPDC059142 | reverse complement strand
GGGTTTTCCCGCCCCCGGCCCGGGGCCGTGGGGGGCCCCCAAGGGGCCCCGCCCCCCCCCCCCCGCGGAAGGGCGGACGGCGGTGCCCCGTGGGCAGCCCGTGGCGGTGGGCCACCCGCTCAACACCCGGCGGTGGCAATACATTGAGCGGGTACAACAGGGCGGACTGCGCAGGGGGCAGGAGTTCACATGGACAGCGACGGCACACACGACGCACAGGGCACACGCGCCAACCCCGTGCCGCGCCCGGCGGCCCCGCCGCCCATGCCGTCCTCAGCACCGTTCGAATCGGCCCCGCCTCCCGCACCGGGGCACGCGCCGCGCTCCGGGCCGACCCTGGCGGAGTGGTTGCGCGTTCCGCGGCTCTCTGACGCGCCGGGAACCTGGACGTACGGCCACCGGGCGCGGCCCGCGGAGGAACCGGAGCTGACGCCGCTGCGGCAACTCGTGAGCGGGGCGCTGATCTCGCTGCTGGCCGGTCTCTTGCTCTGGTCGCTGCTTTGGAACGGCTATCTGGGGGGCTTCTGGCTCTGGCCGCTGTACATGTTCACCCCTGACTCCTGGCGCGCCACGATGGCCTCAGTCGTCGCCTCCTACGTCTACTACGCGCTGTTCGTCGGCGGAATGCTCTTCCTCTTCGGCCGCCTCGGACGCTGGCCCGAACTCGCGCGGCGCGTCGTTGGCCGCGGCCCCGGCGCGGCTCCCAAGGAGACCGCCCCGCCGCCCCCCGAGCCCGAGGACGATCTAGCCGAGTGGCCCGAACTGCGCACCGCCGGGCAGAGCGACATCGCCGCGCGCCTCGCGGCCGAGATACGGGACGGGCGGATGAACGACGTCGACTACGCCCGGATCCGCCGCGCCTGGCACTCCGTACGGGCCGACCCCTCCCGCCTGACGGCCTTCGGCGAGGCCGTACGGGGCGACGGCGCGGGCGCCTGCGTCCATCCCTCGGGCAAGCGCGATCTGCCTGTCCGCGCAGCCCGGCACGATCTGCTCGCACGCCAGGTCAGGCTCGGCACCGTCCAGGACGGTGAACGCAACCCTTACGCCCGCAGGGGGACCGGGCTCGCGCTGGACCCGGTCCTGCTGGGGACCTCACTGCTGGCCGTCGGCCCGCCCGGCGCCGGGAAGACACACGCCCTGGTACGTCCCGTCGTCGAGTCGCTGTCGCTCCAGGCGCTCGCAGGGCAGGCGGCCGTCATCGCCGTCTGTGCCACCGGTACGCAGCTCGGGCCGGACAGCGCCTACGACGTCGTCGTCAGGCTCGGCGATCCCGACTCGGTGTACGACCTCGACCTGTACGGCGGCACCAACGACCCCGACGAGGCCGCTGTCGTCCTCGCTGAGGGCCTTGTGGGCGATCTCGCGGACACGGACAGCAGGCGGGCCTCCACGGCCCTCGCACAGCTCCTGGGGCCGTTCCGTGCCGCGCGCGGCCGGCTGCCCGCCGTACCGGAGCTGCGCGAGCTGCTCGACGGTGAGCCCGCGGCGCTCGCCGTCCTGCGGGAGACCCTGGACGCCGAGGGGCACGTCGCCATGCGGCGTGAGCTCGATGCCCGTGAACGGCAGTCCGGCGCGCCCGGGGATCCGGGACGGGCCCTCGCCGACCGGGTCGCGCTGCTCGACCGGCCCGCCTTCGCGGGCTTCTTCGACACCAGCGGCAGGACCCGGCCGTTCTCGCTGCGCGCACTGGAGCACCCGCTTCGGGTCCGGATCGACCTGCCCGAGCGCGGGCACGCCGAGGCGTCGCGGATGCTGGCGCGGATCGTCCTCGCCCAGTTCACGGCGAACGCCGCGACCCGAGCGGACCGGTCGCTCTTCGCCTGCCTCGTGCTGGACGACGCGACGCGCACGCTCACCCCCGAGACCCTGCGCGGCGTGCAGCGCCTGCGTTCGGTCAACGCGGGCGCCGTACTCACCCTGCGCACCCTCGACGACGTGCCCGAGGCGCTGCACACCGCGCTGCTCGGCGCTGTGGGCTGCCGGATGGCCTTCTCCGGCATCACCACCTGGGACGGCAAGCGCTTCGCGGAGGCATGGGGCACCGAATGGGTGGAGACGCGCGACGTCACGCAGCGCACGGTCTTCGCGGACCAGCCGCTGACCCGGGCCATCCACGCCTTCCGCAAGCTGGTCACCGGCAAGGCGGTGACCACGGACGCCGTGACCGTACGGAAGGTCGAGCGGGAGCGCTGGTCGGCCTCAGAACTGGCGCACTCCGTACCGGCCGGTCATGCGGTCCTGTCGCTGCGGACCGTGAGTGGCGAGCACGCGCCACCTCTCCTGGTCGACCTGCGGAACTGAGCGGCATTAGGCGTACGGGGCGGTAGGTGGCGCCCAGGGGCGGAACGAGGCGTCCAGGGCGGGGGCAGTCCACCGTCATCAGGAGGACCGTCCTTCGTGCAAGCCCTTCGTACAGGCTGGCAGAATTGGCATATGTCGTTGCTACAAGACGGCAAAATGGTTGTGTGTCCTCGCATCGGGGCCGATGCACGCTCCGTCGCCTGATCGGCCTGTGTCCGCCTCCCTGCCCCTCCGCTGCCTAAGGTCCTACGGTTCCACCATGCCGCCCACCCTCGCCTCGCTCGTACAGCACTCGGCGCTCCACCTCACCGTGCACGCGGGGGAGGACCGGCTGAGCACGCCCGTCCGCTGGGTCCACGCCAGCGAGCTGCCCGACCCCGTCCCGTACATGGAGGGCGGCGAACTGCTCCTCATCACGGCGACGACCCTGGACGCCACGGATCCCGGAGCGATGCGGCGGTACGTACGGCGGCTGGCGGACGCCGGGGTCGCCGGGCTCGGCTTCGCGGTCGGCGTCAATTACGAGGACATCCCCGAGGCCCTCGTCGGAGCGGCCCGCGAGGTGGGCCTGCCTTTGCTGGCCGTGCCGCGCCGTACTCCCTTCCTCGCCATCAGCAAGGCCGTCTCGGCGGCGCTCGCCGCCGACCAGTACCGCGCCGTGACCGCGGGGTTCGAGGTCCAGCGAGAGCTGACCCGCGCGGCGCTCTCCCAAGGGCCCGCGGCGCTGCTGGAGCGACTGGCGGCGCATGTGGACGGCTGGGCGGCACTGTATGACGCGTCCGGCGCCGTCGTCGCCGCCGCGCCCGAGTGGGCGGCGCGGCGCGCGGCGCGGCTGACGGCAGAGGTCGAGCGGTTGGGCGAGCGCCCCGCACCCGCGAGTGCGGTGGTCGGCGGAGCGGACTCGGGTGACGCGTCCCGGGACGCGGAGGACCGCGTGGAGCTCCAGTCGCTCGGTACGGGGCGGCGCGTCCGCGGCGCCCTCGCGGTCGGTACGGGGGCGGCACTGGGCACCGCCGAACGGTACGCGGTGCACTCCGCGGTCGCACTGCTGACGCTCACGACGGAGCGTTCACGAGCCCTCCAGGCGGCCGAGCAGCGGCTGGGCGCCGCCGTGCTGCGCATGTTGCTGTCCGGGCAGCCGGACCACGCGCGGACGGTGGCGGGGGACCTGTACGGAGGACTGCTCGACGCCCCGTTCCGCCTGCTGATCGCGGAATCCACGGCGAGTTCCGCGAGCGCCGCCGCGGCGCAGGAGGGCGCCGGGACGGACCATCCGCTCCAGGTGCTGACGGACGCCATCGAGGCGGTTGCCTCCCGCGCCGGCGAGCCCGTGCTCGTGGTCCCGGACGGTGAGCACCGGCTCGCCGCCGTGGCCTCCGACGGTGGAGCCGTAACCGCTTCCCTGTCGCGGTACGCGCTGCTGGAAGCGGAGGAGACAGGCGCCGTGATCGGTCTCTCCGCTCCTACAGGGCCGATCGC
The DNA here is from genome assembly GCF_042755665.1 of Streptomyces sp. NPDC059142. Taxonomy (NCBI): domain Bacteria; kingdom Bacillati; phylum Actinomycetota; class Actinomycetes; order Kitasatosporales; family Streptomycetaceae; genus Streptomyces; species Streptomyces sp. NPDC059142. The sequence continues at coordinate 58,962 of NZ_JBHZDA010000023.1, read as the reverse complement.
GACAGCCGGCGCCTATAAGCAGGCCGAACAGGCACTGTCGGTGGCCCGGCGCCGCGGCATGGCGCTCGTCGAGCACGAGGAGTTGGCGGCGGGATCGATCCTGCCCCTCCTCGCGGACGACGCGGTGCGAGCCTTCGCGGAGGGGATGCTGCGGGCGTTGCGCGACCACGACGCGAAGGGGCGTGGCGACCTGGTGGCGTCGCTGCGGGCCTGGCTGTCCCGCCACGGCCAGTGGGACGCCGCGGCCGCTGACCTGGGGGTGCACCGCCATACGCTCCGCTACCGCATGCGCCGGGTCGAGGAGATCCTCGGCCGTTCACTGGACGACCCGGACGTGCGGATGGAGCTGTGGCTGGCGCTGAAGACCACGGCGGCACCGACCCTGCCCGCCCCTTCGGCGTCGGAAGCCCCGGAACCTCGGGAACAGTCGGATCAGTAGGCGTGGAGAGGCAGGGACGGGGGATCGGAGACGAACCGGTCGCTCCGGGACGGGCTCCGGTCGGCCCGTTCCGCGTAAGTCCCACGTATGACATTGCGTAGCACAGCCGCGTCCACACCACTCCACTGCGGATAATCCGTCTCGCGCCTCCGCACCCCTACCGTGGAAGGGACACGCCGTCTCCTCGGAAGGGCCCGGATTCGCAATGACTTCCACCCACGCTTTCTGGCTCGCCGGCCGCCAGGCCACCGGCGAGGACACCCTCGACGTCACTTCCCCCTGGGACGGTCGCCTGGTCGGCACCATCTCCCTGCCGACCGACGCGCAGGTCGAGGAAGCAGTCGCCGCCGCGCACGCGGTGGTCGACGAGTTCGCCGCGACGCCCGCGCACGTGCGGGCCGCAGCCCTCGACCACGTCTCGCGCCGCCTCGTCGAACGCACCGAAGAGATCGCCCAGCTGATCTCCGCCGAGAACGGCAAGCCCCTGAAGTGGGCACGAGGTGAGGTCGGCCGCGCCGTATCCGTCTTCCGGTTCGCCGCCGAGGAGGCCCGCCGTTTCAATGCCGGCGACGCGCAGCGGCTCGACACCGACGCGGGCGGCACCGGCCGCCTCGCCCTGACCCGTCGCTTCCCCCGTGGCGTCGTCCTCGGTATCGCGCCGTTCAACTTCCCGCTCAACCTCTGCGCCCACAAGATCGCCCCAGCCATTGCCGCCGGCGCCCCGATCATCCTCAAGCCCGCCCCGGCGACGCCGCTCTCCGGCCTCCTCATCGGTGAGTTGCTCGCGGAGACCGACCTCCCCGCCGGCGCCTGGTCCGTACTGCCCGTGCCCAACGACCGGATGCCCGCCCTCGTAGAGGACGAGCGGCTGCCGGTGATCTCCTTCACCGGTTCCGACAAGGTCGGCTACGCGATCATGGACTCGGTTCCGCGCAAGCACTGCACCCTCGAACTCGGCGGCAACGGCGCGGCCGTCGTCCTCGCGGACTACGCGAGCGACCAGGACCTCGACTGGGCCGCCGCGCGGATCGCCACGTTCTCGAACTACCAGGGCGGCCAGTCCTGCATCTCCGTGCAGCGCGTGATCGCGGACGCCACGGTGTACGAGCGCCTCGTGCCCCGCATCGTCGCCGCCGTCGAGGCCCAGGTCACCGGTGACCCCGGCGACGACGCCACCGACGTCGGCCCCCTCGTCAGCGAGGACGCCGCGAAGCGCGTCGAGTCGTGGGTCGACGAGGCGGTACGGGCCGGCGCGCAGCTCCTCACGGGCGGCAAGCGCGACGGGGCGAGCTACGCGCCCACCATCCTTGCCGAGGTCCCCGAGGACACCACCCTCGCCTGCGAGGAGGTCTTCGGTCCCGTGCTCACGCTCCGCCGCGTCGAGAGCGAGAAGGAGGCGTTCGATCGGGTGAACGACTCCAAGTACGGCCTTCAGGCCGGCGTCTTCACCCATGACCTGAAGGCCGCGTTCCGCGCCCACCGGGCCCTGGAGGTCGGCGGCGTGGTCGTCGGCGATGTCCCGTCGTACCGCGCAGACCAGATGCCGTACGGGGGCGCCAAGCAGTCCGGAGTGGGCCGCGAGGGTGTGCGGTACGCGATGGACGACTACACGTACGAGCGCGTGCTCGTCCTCACGGGCCTGGACCTCTAGACCCCGCCTGTATGAGGCCTCCGCACGCAGTCCCGCCCGCCCCGAACCCCTCGTACGGGGCGGGCCGGGGCACCGTGCGGGGCGCACGCACCACACGACCGACGGCAGCGGGCGGCGCCCGCGGCGGGGGGGGCCGGCCCGGGGCGGTTGTCCGGCCCCGGCCCCCCGGGGGGGGGCCACGGCGGCAGTGGGGGGGGGGGGGGCCCCGGGGGGGCGCCCCCCCCCCCCCCCCCCCCGGCCGCGGGGCGCCGATTGCGGGGGCGCCGCGCCCCGCTGCCGTATGTCCGGGCACGGCCCGCCGCGGAGTGCACGACTGCGCGATGCGGTGCGGTGCGGCGCCGTACGGGGCGTTGCAGGGCGCCATGGAGCGCGCTATGAGGGCCGTGCGGGGCGGCGGCCCTCGTACGGGGGCGAAAGGGTCCGTTCCACGACTGGTGCGTGCGATGGGAATCGGGTAGATACGGACGAGTAGCACCAGTCGGTATATCGACACCGTCACCGGTGGGTCGGCACCGTCCGCCCTGCCGCGTACCGGCCCGTACCGCCAGGCACCGCCCATGGCCCCGACTCCGCGGCGAGGTGATTTCCTCATGTCCGCCCCATCCGCACCCTCAGCAGCGCCCACGCCCCAGGAACCGCAGAAACCACAAGATCCACAGGGAGCGCAGGGAAAGCCCAAGGTCTCCGAACGGGAGGCACGGCAGGTCGCCGAAGCCGCCCGTGAGCAAGGCTGGCGCAAGCCCAGCTTCGCGAAGGAGTTGTTCCTCGGCCGCTTCCGGCTGGACCTCATCCACCCGCACCCCCTGCCGGCACCCGAGGACGTCAGGCGCGGCGAGGAGTTCCTCTCCAAGCTGCGCGCGTTCTGCGAGACACGCATCGACGGTGCGCTGATCGAACGCGACGCCCGCATCCCCGACGAGGTGATCAACGGCCTCAAGGAACTGGGCGCGCTCGGCATGAAGATCGACACCAAGTACGGCGGGCTCGGCCTCACCCAGGTGTACTACAACAAGGCCCTGGCGCTCGTCGGCACCGCCAGTCCCGCCATCGGGGCGCTGCTCTCCGCCCATCAGTCGATCGGCGTACCGCAGCCGCTCAAGATCTTCGGCACCCAGGAGCAGAAGGACCTCTTCCTGCCACGTCTGGCGCGTACCGATATCTCGGCGTTCCTGCTCACCGAGCCCGACGTGGGTTCCGACCCCGCCAGGCTGGCCACGACGGCCGTCCCCGACGGCGACGCGTACGTGCTCGACGGCGTGAAGCTGTGGACCACCAACGGCGTCGTCGCCGACCTGCTCGTGGTGATGGCACGGGTTCCCAAGGAAGAGGGCCGCAAGGGAGGCATTACGGCGTTCGTCGTGGAAGCGAACTCCCCCGGCATCACCGTCGAGAACCGCAACGCCTTCATGGGGCTGCGCGGCCTGGAGAACGGCGTGACCCGCTTCCACCAGGTCCGGGTCCCCGCCGCGAACCGTATCGGCCCCGAGGGAGCGGGTCTCAAGATCGCGCTCACCACGCTCAACACGGGGCGTCTCTCGCTCCCCGCGATGTGCGTGGGCGCGGGCAAGTGGTGCCTGAAGATCGCCCGCGAGTGGTCGTCCGCGCGCGAGCAGTGGGGCAAGCCGGTCGCCCGCCACGAAGCCGTTTCGACGAAGATCTCGTTCATCGCGGCCACCACCTTCGCGCTGGAGGCGGTCGTCGACCTCTCCTCCCAGATGGCGGACGAGGACCGCAACGACATCAGGATCGAGGCAGCCCTCGCCAAACTGTACGGTTCCGAGATGGCCTGGCTGATGGCGGACGAACTGGTCCAGATCCGCGGCGGCCGGGGCTTCGAGACGGCTGACTCGTTGGCGGCCCGCGGCGAACGTGCCGTACCCGCCGAGCAGATGCTCCGTGACCTGCGCATCAACCGCATCTTCGAGGGCTCCACGGAGATCATGCACCTGCTGATCGCCCGCGAGGCCGTCGACGCCCATCTCGCGGTGGCCGGCGACATCATCGATCCCGACAAGTCCTTCCAGGACAAGGCCAGGGCGGGGGCGCAGGCGGGGAAGTTCTACGCCCGCTGGCTGCCGAAGCTGGTGGCAGGGCCGGGACAACTGCCCAGCTCGTACGCGGCGTTCCACCCGGCCGGTCACCCGGACCTGGCGTCGCATCTGCGCTACGTCGAGCGCAGCGCCCGCAAACTCGCCCGCTCCACCTTCTACGCCATGTCACGCTGGCAGGGCCGCATGGAGACCAAACAAGGCTTTCTCGGCCGGATCGTCGACATCGGCGCGGAGCTGTTCGCGATGAGCGCCGCGTGCGTACGGGCCGAACTGCTGCGCACGAGCGGCGACCACGGCCGCGAGGCGTACCAACTTGCCGATGTCTTCTGCCAGCAGGCACGGGTCCGCGTCGAGGCGCTTTTCACGCGGCTCTGGTCCAACACGGACGACCTGGACCACAAGGTCGTGAACGGCGTCCTGTCGGGTACGTACGCCTGGCTGGAGGAAGGCATCGTCGACCCGAGCGGCGAAGGCCCCTGGATCGCGGACGCGACACCCGGACCCTCGGAACGGGAGAACGTGCACCGCCCGATCCGCTGACCCGTTGAGACGCACCGTACGGGGCGCCAGGAGACCCCCTCGGCGCCCCGTGGGCGCACCGTACGGTGCGTGCGTGGCAGGGCCCCGTACGGATCGAGATCCGCCCCGGTGCGCCGCGCGTCTGGGACGACGTACGGGGATCCTGGCGGCGCCCGGAAGACGTTCCCGGTGTTCCACGGGGTGGTCGGGGCGTTCCGGCCCGCCGATGGCGGGGGCGAAGCGTGACGGTCCCCGTACCGCTCCGGAAGGGAGCGCCCGCTGTTGACCCCACCGCTCTGCGAGGGCCCCAAAATCCGCCCCGGGCGGGTCGTCTCGTGATATATATGTCTGACAAACGTGTGTAAAACCAAACACC
>NZ_JBHZDA010000023.1:29652-53916 GCF_042755665.1 Streptomyces sp. NPDC059142 | reverse complement strand
CCAGCGGAGTGTCGCGCCCCCGGGGGGGGGGGGGGGTGCGGGCCCCGCCGTGGGGGGGGGGTCTGGGTGCGGGCCCCGGCCCGGCCCGGCGGGGGCGCGCCCGCTGGCCCCCGGCGTGTGGGCGGGGCAACAGTCCGGGCTCCGGGGTCTGTCTCGTGCTTCTTAGTTGAACGGATCGAGGGTGATGAACGCCTCCTGCGGGTTGCTGTCGGTCACCAGCGACTCGTGGTTGCCGACATCGTCGAAGGCGAAGGCGTACGCCTTGCCGTCCGACATCTGTTCGTGGATCTTCTTGGCGTACTGGTTGGTCACCGAGTCCTGGTAGAAGCCGGCCGCACCGGTGTCGGGCTGGTTGGCGTTCGTCAGGAGGGTGGAGCGGTTGTAGCCCGCGCACAGGGTGCGCGAGATCGGGCCGCGTACGGCGTCGTTCGGGGCGTCCAGGAGCTTGTAGCAGCCGAAGACGCTGTCCGCGTCGGGCTTCTGGAACGAGGTGACGACGGCGCCCGACGTGTTGGTGAAGTTCATGACGTTGCCGGAGACCCGGCCGAAGTACTTGGTGTTCGGCTGGTCGGTGAACGGAGTCACCGTCAGGGTGGAGGAGGCGTACTTGCTCCACACCCGGTTGATGTAGTCGTTCATGACGGACGCCGGCAGTGTGCCCGCCCCGATGCCGTGACCGGGCGCGAGAGCGCGCAGAACGGTGCCGTCGGAGCGTGTCTGGATCAGGTTGGCCCAGCCGCCCGACTGAGCCCGCAGAGAGCTGAAGAAGCCGTTGTAGCCGCCCGCCTTGAGGTGGCCGGTGGTCTTCGTCGTGCCGTTCGGCAGTTTGACGCCAACGGCGTACGGAGCCGAGAACATGTCGACCTGCGTGCTGTTGATCCAGAGCCCGCTGCCGTTGAGCGTGTACTCGGTCCAGTTGAAGAGGATGTCGCGGTTCGGGTCGGACGGGTTCTGCACGGCGGGCTGTACGAGGCCGCCGGTGGTCAGCTTGAAGACGAGCTTCTGACCGTACGAGAAATAGACGCGACCGGAGAACTGCGGCATCCGGATCGTCTTCGACTGGCCGTTGGCGGGCCCGGCGATCGAGGCGTCCGGCGCCGGAGTGGGCGGATTGCCTCCGGCGGGCCAGGGGTGGAACGTACCGTTCGCGTCGGCCCAGCCCTGTCGGCCCGTCGAGAGCTGCGTCCCGATGTTGTAGATGTAGACCTGATCGCCGCGCGCGGAGCTGTTCTTGATCGTGAGCGGGATGGTCTCGGGAACCGCGGCTTGGGCCGAGGGCGCGCTCGCATCGGCCGTGGCGGCGGGGGCGGGACCGGCCGCTGTGAACGCCGTCGCGAAGACCACGGACGTGGCCAGGTAAGTCAGTACCTTCGGTAGCGCAGGCACGCTCTTCCTCCTTAGGAGGTGTATTCCAGTGGGGGTGGAACAGAGAGTCTGAGAGCGCTCTCAGGATCGGGCCGCGCGGCAGGTGTGTCAATGAGAGGGGATCAACGGGCCGCAGTGGAAGGAGTGGTTGACGAGCCGAGCCCGCCATCTCGGCCCGGCGCTCGACGCCGAACGGAAGGTCCCTTCCGCAACGCCGTGCTCCCGGCCATCCGTGACCTCATGTGTTCCAAGGCGCACAATGCGGCCCTTGGGACGCCGCCAGGTACGTACGGTGCGCGGCGCACGACGCGTTCAACTCAGGACGGGTGGCGGAATGTTCGGGGCCGATCGACCTGGCGGGAAGAAGAGGCGGCGCCAAGGGCGCGTCGTGGCCGCGGTGGTGGGCACCGTGCTCGTCGCCACGTGTACGGCGGCGTGCGACGCCGGCGGCGCGCAGAGCGACGTACGGAGCGGGAGCGGCGGCGGAAGCAGCGGCAGCGCGAGCGACGGTGGCGGCGGTGGCAGAGGCGCTCCCGGCGATGCGACGAGCGCGGCGGACCGGCCGGGTGGGGACGGCCGGAGAGTCGAGACCGATCAGAAGGGCGGACCGCGCGCGACGCCTACGGTGCCCGCGCCCGCGACAGCGTTCTCCCTACCCGCTCTCGGCCCCGTGCCCACGCCTCCCACCGCCGCACGGCTCACCGCGGCGTCCTTCACCGACGGCGAGCGGATCGGCTCGTACATCGCCTCCGTCTACGCGCTCGGCGCGCCGCTCGGTGAGCGCTACTCCGCCGACCCCGAGGGCTGCCAGCCGCTGGTCAGCCTGGCCAGGGGAGCCACTCCGCACACCCCCGTGGCCGAGGTGAACCGCGGGCTCGCGGACGCCGAGGAGACGTACGGCAGCACCGTCGCCGTCCAACTGCGCTCGTACGCCGCCCACGGTGCGGCCGGGGTGCTCGGTGCGCTGCGCGCGGCGGGACGGCAGTGTGCCGACGGGTTCACGGAGGACCGGGGCCTCGTGCGGGCGAGATATCTCTCCGTGGAGACTGCCGACGCGCCCGGCCTGGGCGACGAGGCGGCGGCTTACCGGTTCACGATCCTCGACGTACAGGGAAAGGCAAAGTTCTACGAATATCTGACCGTCGTACGGATCGGTGCCTGCACCCTCTCCTTCCGTGCCGAGACCACGGACGGCGAGGACATCGGGGGAGTCCCCGACGAGATCGTCCGGGCGCAGTGGGAGAAGTTCCACGCCGCCGGATGACCCCGCCGGCCTCGCGCGTTGTCGCCTCCGTCCCTGCCCGCCCGTATAGGGCCAGGGCCGTGTACGGGGCGCGGCGCGGGACGGACCCGGGACCGCCCCGGGGCCCCGTACGGACCGGTCGCGGCGCGCATGGGACCGGCGTAGCGAGGTGGCCACAGGGGAGTGCTGTCCACCGCGTGCGCGGATGAGGCGAGAATGGGGGCATGAGCGACAGCCCAGCCCCTCTCGCCGATCCGCACATCGTCTTCGATCCGATCGAAGGCCGCCGTGACATCGTCGTCCTCGGCTCCACCGGATCTATCGGCACGCAGGCCATCGACCTGGTCCTGCGTAACTCCGACCGCTTCCGTATCGTCGCGCTCTCCGCCGCCGGGAGCCGCGTGGCGCTCCTCGCCGAGCAGGCGTGGCGGCTGCGGGTCCGTACCGTGGCCGTCGCGCAGGAGAGCGCCGTACCCGCCCTCCGCGAGGCACTCGGCGCGCGGTACGGGGCGGGCGAACCGCTCCCCGAGATCCTCGCCGGTCCCGACGCCGCCACCGAACTCGCCGCCTCGGAGTGCCACACCGTCCTGAACGGCATCACCGGCTCCATCGGGCTCGCCCCCACCCTCGCCGCGCTGACGGCGGGCCGTACGCTCGCCCTCGCCAACAAGGAGTCGCTGATCGTCGGCGGCCCTCTGGTCAAGGCAGTGGCCAGGCCCGGCCAGATCATCCCCGTCGACTCCGAGCACGCCGCGCTCTTCCAGGCGCTCGCCGCCGGAACCCGAGCCGATGTGCGCAAGCTCGTCGTGACGGCCTCAGGAGGCCCGTTCCGGGGCCGTACGAAGGCCGACCTGGCGAACGTCACCCCCAAGGACGCCCTCGCGCACCCGACCTGGGCCATGGGCCCGGTGATCACGGTCAACTCCGCGACCCTCGTGAACAAGGGGCTCGAAGTGATCGAGGCGCACCTCCTCTACGACATCCCCTTCGAACGCATCGAAGTGGTCGTCCACCCCCAGTCGTACGTCCACTCGATGGTGGAGTTCATGGACGGTTCGACCCTGGCCCATGCGACCCCGCCCGATATGGGCGGACCGATCGCCGTGGGCCTCGGCTGGCCCGAGAGGGTGCCCGACGCCGCGCCGACGTTCGACTGGACCAAGGCTTCGACCTGGGAGTTCTTCCCACTCGACGGTGAGGCGTTCCCGTCCGTGGGACTCGCCCGCCACGTGGGAACGCTCGGAGGCACGGCCCCGGCGGTGTTCAACGCCGCGAACGAGGAGTGCGTGGACGCCTTCCTGGCGGGGCGCCTGCCGTTCAACGGCATCATGGAGACGGTCACCGCGGTCGTCGCGGAGGCGGAGCGCGACGCGCCCCGTACCCGCGCGGACGGGGCACCCGGAGCGGACGGCGCATCGGGACGGGGCGGCACGGCGGGAACCTCGCTCACCCTCGCCGACGTCCTTGAAGCAGAGACCTGGGCGCGCGCAAGGGCCCGCGAGACAGCGGCGACGTTCCGTGACGTACGCCGCCCGAACGAAGAACAGCCGGCGGAGGCCCGCGCATGACGATTCTGTTGACGGTCCTCGGCATCCTGGTGTTCCTCGCCGGGCTGCTCTTCTCCATCGCCTGGCACGAACTCGGCCATCTCTCCACGGCCAAGCTCTTCGGTATCCGGGTGCCCCAGTACATGGTCGGTTTCGGACCGACCCTCTGGTCACGTAAGAAGGGCGAGACGGAGTACGGCCTCAAGGCGATCCCCATGGGCGGCTACATTCGTATGATCGGAATGTTCCCGCCGGGACCCGACGGTCGTATCGAGGCGCGCTCCACGTCGCCGTGGCGGGCGATGATAGAGGATGCGCGTTCCGCCGCTTACGAGGAACTCGAGCCCGGTGACGAGAAGCGTCTCTTCTACACGCGCGCGCCGTGGAAACGCGTCATCGTGATGTTCGCCGGTCCCTTCATGAACCTCGTGCTCGCCGCCGTGATCTTCATCAGCGTCGCGATGGGCTTCGGATTCCAGACGCAGACCACGACGGTCGCCGGCGTCCAGAAGTGCGTGATCGCGCAGAGCGACAAGCGGGACTCGTGTGAGAAGGGCGACCCCGTCTCGCCCGCCCAGGCGGCGGGTCTCAAGGAGGGCGACAAGATCGTCGCCTTCAACGGCAAGCGCGTCGACGACTGGGCCACGCTCTCCAACCTGATCCGCGGCACGATCGGCCCCGCCACCATCACCGTCCAGCGCGACGGCACGGAGCAGTCCCTGCACGCCACGCTCGCCAAGAACATGGTGGCCGCGAAGGACTCGAACGGCGAGGCCGTACCGGGCAAGTACGTGCCCGCCGGCTACCTCGGATTCGCCGCGTCCACGGAGATCCTGCCGCTCACCTTCACCGAGTCCGTGGACCGGATGGGCGACATGATCGGGAACGGCGTCGAGTCGATCATCGCGCTGCCCTCCAAGATCCCCGACCTGTGGAGCGCCGCCTTCGGGGACGGCCCGCGCAAGGACGACTCGCCGGTCGGCGTGGTCGGCGCGGCGCGCATCGGCGGCGAGGTGCTCACGCTCGACATCCCGGCGCAGAACCAGATCGCGATGATGCTGTTCCTGCTTGCCGGCTTCAACCTGTCGCTCTTCCTCTTCAACATGCTGCCGCTGCTGCCTCTCGACGGCGGCCATATGGCGGGCGCGATCTGGGAGGCGGTGCGGCGCCGGATCGCACGACTGTTCAAGCGGCCCGACCCGGGCCCCTTCGACGTGGCGAGGCTGATGCCGGTCGCCTACGTCGTGGCAGGGGTCTTCATCTGCTTCACGCTGCTCGTCCTGGTGGCGGACGTCTTCAATCCCGTCAGAATCAGTTGATATCAACCGTTTCGCGGCGGCCGGACACTATTTGTGTCCGGCCGCTTACCTTTGGGTGGACTTCTCGCGAGGATGTGCCCATGCGGCACACGGTGGCGTAATCTCGGGTGCTGGAGCCCGCCGATCTCGGGACCTTGATCCATACCTTGGGGTTGCTCAGCAGATGACCGCAATTTCTCTCGGAATGCCGTCCGTTCCGACGAAGCTCGCCGATCGAAGGGTCAGCCGTCAGATCCAGGTAGGGACGGTGGCGGTTGGCGGGGACGCGCCGGTGTCGGTGCAGTCGATGACGACGACGCGTACGTCGGACATCGGTGCGACGCTGCAGCAGATCGCCGAGTTGACGGCGTCCGGGTGCCAGATCGTACGAGTGGCGTGCCCGACGCAGGACGACGCGGACGCGTTGTCCGTGATTGCGCGGAAGTCACAGATTCCGGTGATCGCGGATATTCATTTCCAGCCGAAGTACGTGTTCGCGGCGATTGACGCGGGATGTGCGGCGGTACGGGTGAATCCCGGGAACATCAAGCAGTTCGACGACAAGGTGCGGGAGATCGCGCGGGCCGCGGGCGACGCGGGAACGCCGATCCGTATCGGCGTGAACGCCGGGTCGCTCGACGCGCGTCTGCTGGCGAAGTACGGGAAGGCCACGCCCGAGGCACTGGTCGAGTCGGCGCTCTGGGAGGCGTCGCTCTTCGAGGAGCACGGGTTCCGTGACATCAAGATCTCGGTGAAGCACAACGACCCGGTGGTCATGGTCAACGCCTACCGGCAGCTCGCCGCGCAGTGCGACTACCCGCTGCACCTCGGGGTGACGGAGGCCGGTCCGGCGTTCCAGGGCACCATCAAGTCGGCGGTGGCGTTCGGCGCGCTGCTCTCCGAGGGGATCGGAGACACGATCCGCGTGTCTCTGTCGGCCCCTCCCGCCGAGGAGGTCAAGGTCGGCATCCAGATCCTGGAGTCCCTGAACCTGCGGCAGCGGCGCCTGGAGATCGTGTCGTGCCCGTCGTGCGGGCGGGCACAGGTGGACGTGTACAAGCTCGCGGACGAGGTCTCCGCGGGTCTTGAGGGCATGGAGGTCCCGCTCCGGGTGGCGGTCATGGGCTGCGTGGTGAACGGCCCGGGTGAGGCCCGTGAGGCCGATCTCGGAGTGGCGTCGGGCAACGGCAAGGGGCAGATCTTCGTCAAGGGCGAGGTCATCAAGACCGTCCCGGAGTCGAAGATCGTGGAGACCCTGATCGACGAGGCCATGAAGATCGCCGAGCAGATGGAGAAGGACGGCATCGCCTCGGGCGAGCCCGAGGTCTCCGTGAGCTGATCGCGTGCCCTCTGAGGCGCGCTCTTGTCGCGGCCACCGCTGTCACTCTCGCGCCGGTGGGGCTGTGGCTGTGGCTGAGACCGCGGCTGCTCGCGCGGATTCATGTTCGGGCGGCCCCGTGGCCCCGTGACCCTCGTCCCCTGGGACGTCGGCTGCGGGGCCGACGCTGTTACGGACGCGGCGTACGCGGCGTCGGCGCCCCCGTCCCGCCCGTACGGGGCGTCAGCGCCCCCTCGGGTCCGCGCTGCGCTGCGCTGAGGTGAGCAGCTCCGTACGGGGCGCCCCCTGCCTCGCCCCGTACGCCCCCTGCCTCGCCCCGTACGTCGCGCGCCACCTGCTCCGTACGGTTGCGGCTCCACCCGCCCCGTTCGCGGCGTACGCGGCGACGACCGCGCTTCTTACGTCGCGTCGGCCCGGCCCGTACGCCGCCCCGTCCCCGTAGCTCCGTACAGCCGCGCACAGCGACGTACAGTCCGCCGGCACCGGTCTCCTCGCGGCCTCGTGCCGCCCCGTACGCCGCGCCACGGTGCCCGGTGGAGGGCGCGGCGTGCGGGGCGGGGCAGCGGTCCCACGCGGCCTCTCCGCCCATGCGAGCGGCGCGCCACAGAGCCGCCGGGTACAGTGCGGAGATCGGCATACGTATGGTGAGGCCCCCTCGTGTTGACGCAGACCACCACCCGGGTCCTCGAACCCAGTGAACTCGGCGCCGCGCTCGCCATCCTGGAGAGCGAGCCCGTCGCCAATGCATTCGTCACGTCCCGCGTCCAGGTCGCCGGACTCGACCCCTGGCGCCTGGGCGGCGAGATGTGGGGCTGGTACGAGGAAGGACGGCTCCGCTCGCTCTGCTACGCCGGGGCCAATCTCGTTCCCATCTGCGCCACCCCCGAGGCCGTCCGTGCCTTCGCCGAGCGCGCGCGCAGGACCGGCCGCCGCTGTTCCTCCATCGTCGGCCCCGCCGGGCCCACCGCCGAGCTGTGGCGCCTCCTGGAGCCGAACTGGGGCCCCGCCCGCGAGGTCCGCGCCCACCAGCCTCTGATGGTCACCGAGGAACCCGCCGCCGCCGTCGCGCCCGATCCCTTCGTACGCCGCATCCGCAAGGACGAACTCGAAGTGATCATGCCCGCCTGCGTGGCCATGTTCACGGAGGAGGTCGGCGTCTCCCCGCTCGCGGGCGACGGCGGACTGCTCTACCAGGCGCGCGTCGCCGAACTGGTCGGATCGGGGCGCTCGTTCGCGCGCATAGAAGACGGAAGAGTCCTCTTCAAGGCCGAGATCGGCGCGGCCACCCCGCAGGCATGTCAGGTCCAGGGCGTGTGGGTGGACCCCGAGTTCCGCGGCAGGGGCCTCTCCGAGTCCGGCATGGCGGCCGTCGTACGGTACGCGCTCGCCGACGTCGCGCCCATAGTGAGCCTCTATGTGAACGACTACAACGCCCCCGCCAGAGCCGCCTACCGGCGCGTAGGCTTCCACGAAGTGGGCGCCTTCATGAGCGTGCTCTTCTGAAAGTAAGGTTCGGCCATGCCGAGCATCCCCGGGGGCACCCCCCGTACCCCCGACGTACAGGTAGGGCCGGTCGATCTCGCCGCGCGCGTCGACGAGGCGCTCGCCGTACAGGCCCTCGCCTTCGGCCTCAGTGACGACGAGGTCGGCGTACGGCGCCACATCGTGCTCCGGCACGTGCTGCACCGCGGCTGCCGCGCGCTCGGCGCGACCACCGCGTCGGGGCGGCTCGTCGGGTTCGTGTACGGCATGCCCAACGATCGCGCCCACTGGTGGTCCACGATCGTCGAGCCCTATCTGCGCGCGGGCGGCTCCGACGGCTGGCTCGACGACTCCTTCGTGATCACCGAGCTCCATGTGCACCCCGAGTTCCAGGCACGCGGCATCGGCCGCACCCTGATCACCGCCATCACGGACGACGCCGCCCAGCCGCGGTCGATCCTGTCCGCCATCGACATCGAGAGCCCCGCCCGCAGGCTGTACCGGACGCTCGGTTACGAGGACCTCGCCCGCCGGGTCCACTTCCCCAGCGCGCCCAAGCCGTACGCCGTCATGGGCGCCCCGCTCCCGCTGCGCGGCACGGCGCGGCGCACATACTGATTTCCGCCCGCTGGCGGACCCCGGCTAACCTCCTGGCAACACCCGAGAGAAGCAGAACGCAGGAGTGCTCCCCATGTCCCAGGTCCAGCGCATGTCCCGGTTGATGGTCAAGACCTTGCGCGACGACCCGGCGGACGCCGAGACCCTCAGCCACAAGCTGCTCGTCCGCGCCGGGTACGTCCGCCGTACGTCCGCAGGCATCTGGAGCTGGCTGCCGCTCGGCAAGAGGGTCCTCGACAACATCTCGCGCGTCGTCCGCGAGGAGATGGACGCCATCGGCGCGCAGGAAGTGCTGCTGCCCGCGCTGCTGCCCAGGGAGCCGTACGAGGCGAGCGGGCGCTGGGAGGAGTACGGCGACCTGCTGTTCCGTCTCAAGGACCGCAAGGGCGCGGACTACCTGCTGGGCCCCACGCACGAGGAGATCTTCACCCAGGTCGTCAAGGACCAGTGCACGTCCTACAAGGACCTGCCGGTGATGCTCTACCAGATCCAGACGAAGTACCGCGACGAGGCGCGTCCGCGCTCCGGCGTACTGCGGGGCCGTGAGTTCCAGATGAAGGACTCGTACTCCTTCGACACCACGGACGAGGGCCTGGCCGAGTCGTACGCGCTGCACCGCGCCGCCTACCAGAAGATCTTCGCCAGGATCGGGCTCGACTTCCGCATCGTCTCGGCGGTCTCCGGCGCGATGGGCGGCTCCGCGTCCGAGGAGTTCCTGGCGCCCGCCGCGGCGGGCGAGGACACCTTCGTCGACTGCCCCGCCTGCGACTACGCCGCCAACACGGAGGCCGTCACCTTCACCGCCCCGGCGGCTGGGCCCGTGGAGCACAGCCCCGTCGAGGAACTGGACACCCCTGACACCCCGACCATCGAGACGCTCGCCGCGCACCTCGGCGTGCCGGCCTCCGCCACCCTGAAGAACCTGCTGGTCAAGGTCGACGGCGAGATCACCGCGGTCGGCGTCCCCGGCGACCGCGAGGTGGACCTCGGCAAGCTCGGGGAGCACCTGGCGCCCGCCGTCGTGGAGCTGGTGACGGCCGAGGACTTCGTGGACCGTCCCGAGCTCGTACGCGGCTACGTGGGCCCCCAGGGCCTCAAGATCCGCTACATCGCCGACCCGCGCGTCGCGGCCGGCACGGCGTGGGTCACCGGAGCCAACAAGCCCGACACCCACGCGCGCAACGTCGTCGCGGGCCGCGACTTCGAGGTCGACGACTACCTGGATGTCGTCGTCGTCGAGGAGGGCGACCCCTGCCCCTCCTGCGGCTCCGGCCTCAAGCTGGACCGTGCGATCGAGATCGGCCACATCTTCCAGCTCGGCCGCAAGTACGCCGACACCTTCCAGCTCGACGTGCTGGGCCAGCAGGGCAAGCCGGTGCGGGTGACCATGGGCTCGTACGGCATCGGCGTGTCGCGCGCCGTGGCCGCCCTGGCGGAGCAGACCGCCGACGAGAAGGGCCTGTGCTGGTCCCGGGAGATCGCCCCGGCCGACGTCCACGTCGTGGCGGCGGGCAAGGCGCTCCAGACGGAGCTGGCGCTGGACGTCTCCGAGCAGCTTGCGGCGGCCGGACTGCGCGTGCTGGTGGACGAGCGGCCCGGGGTCTCCCCGGGCGTGAAGTTCACCGACGCCGAGCTGATCGGAGTCCCGCACATTCTGGTGGCGGGCCGCCGCTCCGCGGAGGGCGTCGTGGAGCTGAAGGACCGCCGTACGGGGGAGCGCGAGGAGCTCACGGTCGCGGAGGCGATCGCCCGTCTGACGGCCTGAGAACCGACCCTCACCGCTTGACGCGTGCCGTACGGGGCCCACTTTCCGCCCCGTACGGCGCGCGGCACGGCTGCGTTCGGGGCGGTGTGGGGCGGAAAGTCGCCGGGTACGGGGCGGCGCGAGGCGGGGCCATGCGCTCATGTACTACGTGCCGCTATAGGGCGGGCCTGTGCCTGGCCCCGCCCCGTACGGTGCGTACGCCGCGCGGTGGCGGCGTCGCACCCGCTCCGTAAGCACCGGCCCGTCCAATCCCCCGTCCCATCCGCCCCGCAGCCCCCGCTCCGGCGCCCACGGGGCCTCAGAGCCAGCCCGCGAACTCCAGCAGCGACTCCGCGCTCTGGCGGCGGCCGGCGGCCAAGGCGCGCGCGCCCGACTCGACGGCGCGGAAGAGCGTCCAGCCGCGCAGCCGCTCGCGGTCCAGGTCCAGCGAGTCGGCCAGCCGGTTGACACGGCGGCGCGCCGACGAGGCGCCTGACGAGGCCGCCACCAGGTCCTCCACGCGGTCACGGGCCAGCCGCGCCAGATCGTAGGCGCGCTCGCCGACGACGGGCTCGGGACCCACCGCCAGCCAGGGCGTGCGGTCGCCCGCCAGCACCTTGCCCTGCCGGAACGCCCCGTGCAGCAGCAGTTCCTCGGGCGGGGCAGCGCACAGTTCGTCGCGCGCGGCCAGCGCGGCGGTGACGAGCGGCGCGAGGCTCTCGTCGGACGACACGCGCAGCCGCTCCGCCTCGGCGCCGGTCCGCTCGGCCACCGTCCCGAAGCCGTGGCCCGCAGGAGGCTCGATCCACAGCCGGCGCACCGTCCCCGCCGCTTCGAGCAACGCCTTGGCCTCCGGCAGGGAGCGCAGCGACATCTCGGGGTGCAGACGCTCCAGGAGCAGTGCCCCGTCCTCAGCCCCGACTGCGGCGCCCCCGTCGTCCTCTCCATCGCCCCGTACGGCGCCTTCTACGCCGCCCCGTACGGTGCCTTCCGCACCGCGCCGGACGGCGCCCTCCAGGCCACCCTCCTCAGCGCCCCGTGCGGCGCCCGGCGCGTCGTACGGCACGGCGTCCGGGGCGTCGAGGAGCCGGGCAGCTCCCCACCCCTGCCAGTGCGCCAGCGCGGCCCGTTCCAGTGCGGGGGCCGCGAAGGGCGGCGCGAGCTTGAGTGCGGCGGGGGAGCCGTCGGACCGCCGTACGAGCAGCACCAGGCCGCTCCCGCCGCCCGGCGCGACCACCCGTTCCACCTCCAGGCCCCGCCGCGCCACGGCCTCCGCGGCGAGCGCGGGAAGCCGTCCGAGCCATGCGGCCGCGGCGGTGTCCCCGGTCAGCTCGCCGAGCGTGCGCACCAGACGCTGCGGCGGTTCGAAACCCATACGCGCGGAGATCCCTTTCGGAGCCATGGGGGACGTGCAGGGCTCACGCTCTCTCGGCGAGCCCAGGAAAGGCTACGCCGCTCCCGCGCCAGCGCACGGCACGTACCGCCGCCTCGCGTAGCGCCCCCGCCGCCTCGCGCCGCAGGGGCCCCTCCGAGGCCCTCACGAGATCCGAGTAGACGCCCGCGACGCGGTCCTCCAGCTCGGCGGCGAGCCGTTCGGCCGCGGCGCCGTCCGGCACCTCGAAGGGCAGTGCGTACGCGGCCGCCGCGACGGCGGGCCTGCCGCCCATGTCGCGAACGGTGCGCGCCAGCGCGTCACGCCGGGAACGGTGCGCGGTGTACGCGGCGGTCGCCTCGGCACGGCGCGCGCGGTCGACACGTCCGCCGACGACCCCGTACCCGTACACGGCGGCGTGCTCTGCGGCGAGTGCGGCCTGCGCGGCCTCCAGCGCACGGGTGGTCACGGGCGGGCTCCTTCCGTCAGCAGATAGGCGTGGCCCGCGCTCGCCGCGGCGAGGGAGGCCAGCAGCCGGGCGAGTTCCGGGGGCGCCTCCATGAGAGCGGCGGTGTGCGCGTCGCACGTACGGCGCTCCGCGGCGGCCAACTCCTTGAGCGCCGCGGCGGGATCGGCCGGTACCCGGGGGACGGCGGCGACCGTCGCGTCGGGGGCGGTGGGGGAGGCAGGAGTGGCGGATGAACCTGGTGCGCCGGTCCTGTCCGATGAGCCGGGCGAGTCGGATGAGGTGGACGTGGCGGAAGGTTTTTCCGCAGCACGCGCCGCGCCGCCCACCACGCCATGCGTCGCCCCACTCGGCGCGCCGTCCGCGCCGCCCGCACCGTCTCCCGCCGCGCCACTCGTGGCGCGACCCGACGCGCCGTCCTCCGCGCCGTACGGCGCGTCCGACGCCTTCGGGGCCTCTTCCTCGCGGGCCTCCGGCGTCAACACGCTGATCTGTCGCGCCACCGCGGCGCGCAGCGGGGCCAGCCGCGCCTCCTGCCCCGGATGGCGCTTCCGTACCGCGTCGTACCGCGCGAGCAGCGCCCGGTTGGTCTCCGCCGACCGCCGCCGCAGCGCCTTCTCCGCGCGCGCCGCACGCGCCGCGGCGCCGTTCGGCCCTCCGGACACCTGTCCGTCGGCCGGGTCCGACGAGGAGCACGCGGCGGTCAGCAGACCGGCCGTCGCGGCGCCCGCGGCCAAGAGGGCATGCCTCCGTGTCGTCCCCGTGCGCCCCACGCGTCTCTCCTCGGGCTCGTGAAGATCTCCATGATCAACGCTGGCGAGCGTACCCGCGGGTCACCCTCGGGTGGACGGCAACACCCCTTCGGACCGGATACCCTTTGATCCGACACACGACTGATCTGACACGCGACGATCCCACAACAGCACACGCGGCCGAGGAGTCACCCGGATGAGCACCACCCAGAGCGAAAGGCTGCGCGGACTGCTGGAACCGCTCGTCAGCGCCAAGGACCTGGATCTGGAAGAGATCGAGGTGTCCCGGGCCGGCCGGCGTCGTGTGCTGAGAATCGTGGTCGACTCCGACGAGGGCGTGGACCTCGACGAGTGCGCCGAGCTGAGCCGCTCCATCTCCGAGAAACTCGATGAGACGGACGAGATGGGCGAGGACGAATACCAGCTCGAAGTCACCTCCCCCGGGGCGGAACGCCCGTTGACCGAGCAGCGCCACTATCTGCGCGCCGTCGGCCGGCTGGCCCGGATCCAGCTCCACGAGGGCGGCGAACTGGTCGCGCGCATCCTCGCCGTGGACGACGGGGGACTCGACCTCGAAGTGCCGGGTGTGAAGGGGCGCAAGCCCACCGCCCGCCGCGTCGAGTTCGCACAGATCGCCAAGGCGCGCGTCGAGATCGAGTTCAACCGCAAGGACAAGAAGGAAGAGGAGGCGTAGCCGTGGACATCGATGTGAAGCTCCTGAAGGGCTTGGCACAAGAGAAGGAGATCCCCTTCGATCTGCTGGTCGAGGCGATCGAATCCGCCCTCCTCATCGCCTACCACCGCACCGACGGCAGCCACCGGCGTGCCCGCGTCGTCCTCAGCCGCGAGACCGGCCACGTCACGGTCTGGGCCAAGGAGGACCCGGCCGATCTGGAGGAGGGCCAGGAGCCCAAGGAGTTCGACGACACGCCGTCGGACTTCGGCCGGATCGCCGCCACCACCGCGCGCCAGGTCATCCAGCAGCGGCTGCGCGACGCCGAGAACGACGTCACCTTCGGCGAGTACGCGCGCCGTGAGGGCGATGTCGTCGCCGGCATGGTGCAGCAGGGCAAGGACCCCAAGAACGTCCTGGTGAAGCTGGACGACAAGCTGGAGGCCATCCTCCCGGTGCAGGAGCAGGTGCCGGGCGAGGAGTACACGCACGGGCTGCGGCTGCGTACGTACGTGGTCCGCGTGGCCCGCGGCGTACGGGGCCCCTCGGTGACCCTCTCCCGTACCCACCCCAACCTGGTCAAGAAGCTCTTCGCGCTGGAGGTCCCGGAGATCGCGGACGGTTCCGTGGAGATCACGGCGATCGCCCGCGAGGCCGGCCACCGCACCAAGATCGCCGTGCGTTCGACACGTTCCGGTCTCAATGCCAAGGGCGCCTGCATCGGCCCCATGGGTGCCCGCGTGCGCAATGTCATGGCCGAGCTGCTCGGCGAGAAGATCGACATCGTCGACTGGTCGGACGACCCGGCCGAGATGGTGGCCAACGCGCTGTCGCCCGCCCGGGTCAGCAAGGTCGAGGTCGTGGACCTGGGCGCCAGGTCCGCACGCGTGACCGTGCCGGACTACCAGCTCTCGCTGGCCATCGGCAAGGAAGGCCAGAACGCCCGGCTCGCCGCGCGGCTCACCGGCTGGCGCATCGACATCCGCCCCGACACGGAGCAGCCGGACGACAACGGCGGCGACCGCGGCGACGACCGCCCCCGTGCCGCTCGCGGCGACGACCGGCCCCGTGACGGGGAACGCGGCGCGGAGCGGGGCGCAGACCGCGGCGCGGCGCGCGGCGGCGACCGGAGCAGGGATCGCGAGCGCGGCTGATACCCGTCGGTAACGATCTGGGTGTGATCTTCCGGGTGTACGGCGGTGCGATCCCGCCGTACACCGTCACGCCCTTTTGTGTACGTGAGCGTTCGAACGTTGCCCCAAAGGGGTGAGGTCGGCGCGGGGAGGTAGACTTGAACGTGTCTGGCCGGACGAGCAACCGAGCCTGCCCTGAGCGAACCTGCGTGGGCTGTCGGGAGCGAGCGGCCAAGAGCGATCTGCTGCGCATCGTGGCGATGGGTGAACAATGTGTTCCCGATCAACGCGGTACGCTGCCCGGCCGGGGTGCGTACACGCATCCCGCCTTGATCTGTCTCGACCTGGCGATCCGCCGCCGGGCGTTCTCCAGGGCCTTCAAGGTCCAGGGACCGCTCGACAGCACGGAACTGCGCCGGTTCGTCGAACGGTCGGCACCGGTCGAGCGGTCGGGACTGTAAGAAGAAGTACGGCACGGGACCCCGTGCGGTTCAGGTACCTCGCGAGTTGGAAGTAGGTCGAGATTGCGATGAGCACTCGATGAGTACGCGATGAGTACGCCCATGAAGTAGCGACGGTCCGGCGGTAACCCGGACCTAAAAGGAGCGAAGTGGCTAAGGTCCGGGTATACGAACTCGCCAAGGAGTTCGGTGTGGAGAGCAAGGTCGTCATGGCCAAGCTCCAAGAACTCGGTGAATTCGTCCGTTCGGCGTCCTCGACGATCGAGGCGCCGGTCGTGCGCAAATTGACTGACGCTTTGCAGGGGCCCGGTGGCAACGCCGGCAAGTCCGCTGCCAAGCCCGGGGCGCCCCGCAAGGCGACCCCCGCAAGGCCCACCCCCCCGTCTCCGGCCTCCCCGGCCCAGGCGGCACGTCCCGCTGCCCCCAAGCCCGGTGCCCCGGCCCCCAAGCCGGCCGCCGCCGAGGCCCCCAGGAGCAGCACCCCCTCTCCCGCGCCGAGCCCCGGCCCGCGTCCGGCTCCGGCCGCCCCGCGGCCCCCGGCCCGCCCGGCGCCCGCCGCCCCGGCGGCTCCGGAGTTCACCGCGCCCCCGTCGGCCCCGGCCGCCGGTCCCCGGCCCGGTGCCACGCCCGGCCCGCGTCCCTCCAACCGCCCCGCGGGCGGTCAGGGAGACCAGCGCCAGGGTGACCGACAGGGTGACCAGCGCGGCGAGCAGCGCCAGGGCGGTCGCCCCGGCGGCGCGCGTCCCGGCCAGGCCCCGCGTCCCGGCGCCCGTCCCGCGGGCCCGCGTCCGGGCAACAACCCCTTCACGTCCGGCGGTTCCACCGGCATGGCGCGCCCGCAGGCGCCCCGTCCCGGCGGCGCCCCGCGTCCCGGTGGCCCCGGTGCCCCCGGTGGTCCGCGCCCCCAGGGCGCCGGTCAGGGCGGTCCCCGTCCGCAGGCCGGCCCCGGTGGACAGACCGGTGGCCGTCCGACCCCGGGCGGTATGCCGCGTCCGCAGGCCCCGCGCGCCGCGGGTCCCGGCGGTGGCCCCGGTGGTAACCGTCCGAACCCGGGCATGATGCCGCAGCGTCCCGCTGCCGGCCCGCGTCCCGGTGGTGGCCCCGGCGGTGGCCGCGGTCCCGGCGGCCCCGGTCGCCCGGGTGGCGGCGGTGGCGGTCGTCCCGGTGGCGGTGGCGGCTTCGCCGGTCGTCCCGGTGGCGGCGGTGGCGGTTTCGCCGGTCGTCCCGGTGGCGGCGGCGGTGCCCCGGGTCGTCCCGGTGGCGGTGGCTTCGGTGGCGGCGGTGGCCGTCCCGGCTTCGGCGGACGTCCGGGTGGTCCCGGCGGCCGTGGTGGCACACAGGGCGCGTTCGGCCGTCCCGGCGGGCCCGCCCGTCGTGGCCGTAAGTCGAAGCGGCAGAGGCGCCAGGAGTACGAGGCCATGCAGGCCCCGTCGGTAGGCGGCGTGATGCTGCCGCAGGGCCAGGGCCAGACGGTCCGGCTCTCGCGCGGTGCGTCGCTCACCGACTTCGCGGAGAAGATCAACGCCAACCCGGCGTCGCTCGTCGCCGTGATGATGAACCTCGGCGAGATGGTCACGGCCACGCAGTCCGTCTCCGACGAGACCCTTCAGGTCCTCGCCGGCGAGATGAACTACGTGATCGAGATCGTCAGCCCCGAGGAGGAGGACCGCGAGCTGCTCGAGTCCTTCGACATCGAGTTCGGCGAGGACGAGGGCGGCGAGGAAGCGCTCGTGTCCCGTCCGCCGGTCGTCACCGTCATGGGTCACGTCGACCACGGTAAGACCCGGCTGCTCGACGCGATCCGCAAGACGAACGTCGTCGCGGGCGAGGCCGGCGGGATCACGCAGCACATCGGTGCGTACCAGGTCGCCACGGACGTCAACGGTGAAGAGCGCAAGATCACCTTCATCGACACCCCGGGTCACGAGGCGTTCACCGCCATGCGTGCCCGTGGTGCGAAGTCCACCGACATCGCGATCCTCGTGGTCGCGGCCAACGACGGTGTGATGCCCCAGACGATCGAGGCGCTGAACCACGCCAAGGCGGCCGACGTGCCGATCGTGGTCGCGGTCAACAAGATCGACGTCGAGGGCGCCGACCCGACCAAGGTGCGCGGTCAGCTCACCGAGTTCGGTCTGGTGGCCGAGGAGTACGGCGGCGACACCATGTTCGTCGACATCTCCGCCAAGCAGGGTCTGCACATCGACAGCCTGCTGGAGGCCGTGGTCCTCACCGCGGACGCCTCGCTCGACCTGCGGGCCAACCCGGAGCAGGACGCGCAGGGTATCGCCATCGAGGCTCACCTCGACCGCGGTCGCGGCGCCGTCGCCACCGTGCTCGTCCAGCGCGGCACGCTGCGCGTCGGTGACACGATGGTCGCCGGTGACGCGTACGGCCGTGTCCGGGCGATGCTCGACGACAACGGCAACAACGTCGACGTGGCGACGCCTTCGACGCCCGTCCTGGTCCTGGGTCTCACCAACGTCCCCGGCGCCGGCGACAACTTCCTCGTCGTCGACGAGGACCGCACCGCCCGGCAGATCGCGGAGAAGCGCGCCGCCCGTGAGCGGAACGCGGCCTTCGCCCGCAGGGGTGTCCGGTTCTCCCTGGAGAACCTGGACGAGGCCCTCAAGGCCGGTCTGGTGCAGGAACTCAACCTCATCATCAAGGGCGACGCGTCCGGTTCGGTGGAGGCCCTCGAGTCCTCGCTGCTCCAGCTCGACGTCGGCGAAGAGGTCGACATCCGCGTCCTGCACCGCGGTGTGGGTGCGGTCACGGAGTCGGACATCGACCTGGCCATGGGCTCCGACGCCATCGTGATCGGCTTCAACGTGCGCGCCGCGGGGCGTGCCGCGCAGATGGCCGACCGCGAAGGCGTGGACGTCCGGTACTACTCGGTCATCTACCAGGCGATCGAAGAGATCGAAGCGGCCCTCAAGGGCATGCTCAAGCCGGAGTACGAAGAGGTCGAGCTGGGCACGGCGGAGATCCGCGAGATCTTCCGCTCGTCCAAGCTGGGCAACATCGCGGGTGTTCTCATCCGCTCCGGCGAGGTCAAGCGCAACACCAAGGCCCGGCTCATCCGCGACGGCAAGGTCATCGCGGAGGACCTCAACATCCAGGGTCTGCGCCGCTTCAAGGACGATGTCACCGAGATCCGCGAAGGCTTCGAGGGCGGTATCAACCTCGGAAACTTCAACGACATCAAGATCGACGACGTCATCGCGACGTACGAGATGCGGGAGAAGCCGCGCGGCTGACGCGTGGCTGCCGGTCCGGGGCCGGTCGACGGGACGTATTTCCGTCGATCGGCCCCGGCCGTTCCGTGTACGGTTCTTGTGTCCCTGCCAAGTGCCGGCGGGGCCTCCGAACCCGTACCGGCGGGACATCCGGACATACATGTATGTGGGGACACTGTCCTTCGATCTGCTTCTCGGCGACGTACGGTCGTTGAAGGAGAAACGCTCCGTCGTCCGGCCGATCGTCGCCGAGCTGCAGCGGAAATTCGCGGTCAGCGTGGCGGAGACCGGCGACCAGGATCTCCATCGCAGGGCCGAGATCGGCCTGGCGGTGGTCTCCGGCGACTGGGGACATCTCACCGATGTGCTCGACCGGTGCGAACGGATGGTCGCCAACCGTCCCGAGGTGGAGCTGCTGTCGGTACGGCGCCGGCTCCACGGCGACGACGAGGAGTGAACCGTACGGATCGCCCCGTACGCCGCGTACGGTGCGCCGCACGGCGCGGGCCCGCCAGCGGGACCCGGCCGGACGGAGCAGCAGGAGAACCAGCCGGGGGACCGGCCGGAATGAACACAGCTCGAAAACACAGCTCAGAAGAACAGAGCTCAAAAGAACACAGCTCAGAAGAGCACCTGCTCGAAAGAGCGCCTCGGAACACCCCAGAACACCAGCTAGAGAACCAGCAAGAATCCCAGAAGGAAGAGTGACGGACCGGTGACCGACAACGCGCGGGCCCGCAAGCTGGCCGATCGCATCCAGGTCGTGGTCGCGGAGACCCTGGACCGGCGTATCAAGGACCCGCGACTCGGCTTCGTGACGATCACGGACGCCCGCGTCACCGGAGACCTGCGGGAGGCCACGGTCTTCTACACGGTCTACGGCGACGACGAGGAGCGCGCGGCTTCCGCTGCGGCGCTGGAGAGCGCCAAGGGCGTCCTCCGCTCCGAGGTGGGCCGTCAGACCGGCGTCCGCTTCACCCCGACGCTGGCGTTCGTCCCCGACGCCCTCCCGGACAACGCGCGCACCATCGAGGACCTCCTCGACAAGGCGCGTGCCAAGGACGCCGAGGTACGGAACGTGTCGACCGGCAAGACCTACGCGGCCGGGGCCGACCCGTACCGCAAGGCCGACGCCGACGACGAGGCCGAAGCCGAGGGCGAGTCCGGAAGCGACGTGGACGGCGGTACGAGCGGCAGTACGGGCGGGAGTACGAACCGCGACGCGGGCGGCGACACGAACGGCGCCGCCGCGGAATGACTCAGCAGACCAAGACGCCCGACGGCCTGATCATCGTGGACAAGCCGTCGGGCTTCACTTCGCACGACGTCGTCGCCAAGATGCGCGGCATCGCCAGGACGAGGCGGGTCGGCCACGCCGGCACCCTCGACCCGATGGCGACCGGCGTCCTCGTCCTCGGCGTGGAGCGCGCCACGAAGCTCCTCGGCCACCTCGCGCTGACCGAGAAGGAGTACCTCGGTACGATCCGGCTCGGCCAGGACACCGTCACGGACGACGCGGAGGGGGAGATCACCTCCGCCACCGACGCCTCCGCCGTGAAGCGCGAGGCCATCGACGCCGGGATCGCCGCCCTCACCGGCGCGATCATGCAGGTGCCGTCCAAGGTCAGCGCCATCAAGATCGACGGCAAGCGGTCGTACGCACGGGTCCGCGGCGGCGAGGAGTTCGAGATCCCGGCCCGGCCGGTGACCGTCTCCTCCTTCCGGCTCTACGACGTCCGCGAGGCGGTCGCGGAAGACGGCACTCCGGTCCTCGACCTGGTCGTCTCCGTCGTCTGCTCCTCGGGCACGTACATCCGCGCCCTCGCCCGCGACCTCGGCGCCGGGCTCGGGGTGGGCGGCCACCTCACGGCGCTGCGCCGGACCCGGGTGGGCCCGTACGCGCTGGACGGTGCGCGCACCCTCGACCAGCTCCAGGAGGAGCTGACCGTCATGCCCGTCGCCGAGGCCGCCGCCGCGGCGTTCGCGCGCTGGGACGTGGACGAGAGGCGCGCGGGGCTCCTGCTCAACGGCGTACGGCTCGACATGCCCGCGTACGGTACGGGGCCGGTGGCCGTCTTCGACCCGAAGGGCCGCTTCCTGGCGCTCGTGGAGGAGCAGCACGGCAAGGCGAAGAGCCTCGCCGTCTTCGGCTGACCCGGCGGTCTCCACCCGGTGCCTCTGCCCGGTGGACCCGCGCCGTGAGGCGGACCGGCTCGCCCGTCCGCCCCACGGCCCCCTCCGAGACGGATCTCTGTCCCACCGGGGCGCCCCCTTCGTCTCTTCACCGGGGCGTGCGGGGTGCACCGCGGGGGCATTGGGGGCCGCGAGCGCGGGGCATGGCAGTCTTAGCATTGCGTAACTGGAAATGACGTACATGGGTTCGGGCGAGGAGCGGTCTCAGTGCAGCGCTGGCGTGGCTTGGAGGACATCCCCCGGGACTGGGGGCGCAGCGTCGTCACCATCGGCTCCTACGACGGCGTGCACCGCGGGCACCAGCTCATCATCGGCCGGGCCGTCGAGCGGGCGCGTGAGCTGGGCGTACGGTCGGTCGTGGTGACCTTCGACCCGCACCCCAGCGAGGTCGTGCGCCCCGGCAGCCACCCACCGCTGCTCGCCCCGCACCACCGGCGCGCGGAGCTGATGGCGGAGCTGGGCGTGGACGCGCTGTTGATCCTGCCGTTCACGCTGGAGTTCTCGAAGCTCTCGCCCGCCGACTTCATCGTGAAGGTGCTCGTCGACAAGTTGCACGCCCGCGCCGTCATCGAGGGGCCGAACTTCCGCTTCGGCCACAAGGCGGCGGGCAACGTCACCGTCCTCGCCGACCTGGGTGCTTCGTACGACTATGAGGTCGAGGTCGTCGACCTGTACGTGAGCGGTGCGGCGGGCGGCGGCGAACCCTTCTCCTCCACCCTGACGCGCCGTCTCGTCGCCGAGGGCGACGTCGAGGGCGCGGCGGAGATCCTGGGCCGGCCGCACCGTGTCGAGGGCGTGGTGGTGCGCGGCGCGCAGCGCGGTCGCGAACTCGGCTTTCCTACGGCCAACGTGGAGACCCTGCCGCACACGGCGATCCCCGCCGACGGCGTCTACGCGGGCTGGCTCACGGCCGACGGCGAGCGGATGCCCGCGGCGATCTCGGTGGGCACGAACCCGCAGTTCGAGGGCGTCGAACGGAGCGTCGAGGCGTACGCCATCGACCGGGTGGGGCTGGACCTGTACGGGCTCCATGTCGAGGTCGACTTCCTGTCCTACGTACGCGGCATGCAGAAGTTCGAGTCCATCGAGGCGCTGCTCGACGCCATGGGCGACGACGTGAAGCGCGCGCGGGCCCTGACGGAGGCGTACGACGCGTCGTAGGGCCCGGCGGGGGCGGAGCCCGTCCCGGCCCGGCCCGGCGGTACGGAGCCGTCCGCGGGCCCCGTGCGGCGCGTGACACCGCCCCGTACGGCCCACAGTGACGCGCCCCGTACGGGCCCCGTGGGGCCTGGCGGGGCCCGTCAGTCCGCTGCCCGCCCCGCCGTCGCGACGTGGCAGGCCACCTGCGCCCCGGAACCGCCCGTCAGCACCGGCAGCGGCGTCGTACGGCAGCGCTCCGCGACCCCCGCACGCTCCGCCGCGCCCGACGCGAGCACCTGGCACCGTGCGTGGAAACGGCAGCCCTCCGGGATCCGGGACGGGTCCGGCGGCTCGCCCGTGAGGACGACGGGTGCGCCGTCCGACTCGGGCAGCACCGAGAGCAGCGCCTGCGTGTACGGGTGCTGAGGCGCCGTCAGGACGTCCTCCACGGGGCCCGTCTCCACGATCCGGCCGAGATACATCACGGCCACCCGGTCCGCGATGTTCCAGGCGAGCCCCAGATCGTGCGTCACGACCAGCGCGGAAAGCCCGAGTTCGTCGCGCAATGAAAGCAGCAGTGCCAGGATCTCGCCCCGTACGGAGGCGTCCAGGGACGCCACCGGTTCGTCCGCGACGATCAGCTCGGGCTTCAGGACCAGCGCGCCCGCGATGACGACACGCTGGCGCTGCCCTCCCGACAGCTCGTGCGGGTAGCGCAGGAAGAAGCGCTCGGGTGGCCGAAGCCCCGCACGGGACAGCGCCTCCGCGACGGCGGCGCGCTCGTCGCCCGGGTGGCCGTGGATCCGTAGGCCCTCCGCGACCGCGTCGTACACGGTGTGGCGCGGGTTGAGCGAACCGCTCGGGTCCTGGAGCACGAGCTGGACCCGCTTGCGGTACGCCTTGAGGGCGCGCGAACCGTACCCCAGCGGTTCCCCGGCGAAAGTGACGCCGCCCGCCGTGGGCGGCACCAGACCCAGCAGCGAACGCGCCAGGGTCGTCTTCCCGCAGCCGGACTCGCCCACCAACGCGACGATCTCCCCGGGGGCGATGTCGAGGTCGACCCCGTCGACGGCGCGCGCGAGGGCGGCGCCACGCCGCCCCTGGAAGGTCACGCTCAGCCCGGCGGCGGAGAGCAGCGGCGCCGGCACGGGAGGCGCGGAGGGCGCGGGGGAGGTCGTCATGGCTGGCTCCTGGGGAATGGCCGTCCGGAGGCCGCACGGACCACGCGGCCGCGTCGCCGGACCGTACGGTGGTGGTGCGCGGCGCATGGCGCGTATGAAGGGGATGGTGCTCGACGGGGCGTTCGGACGGTGCGACGCAGAGACGTTCCGCCACGCGCCGTACGCCGCGGTGGTACGCGCTCCGTAGGTGCCCCCGAACTCGCCCCGTACGCCGCGCGGTACGGGGCGACGTGCAGCGCGCCGTACGGGGCGTACCACGCGTCCCACGGGGCGGCGTACGGCGCGACGCTTACCGTCGCCCGGTCCCGGTCCCGTCCGCGCGGCGTCGGCAACGTCGACCGTGTACAGCGCCGAGGCTCGGCGCGCCGTACGGTGCCCGCCGTCACGACGACGGCTCCACGGCGCCCGTCGGCCCTGCCGTGCCGGACGTCGGCCCCGTCGGCCCTGCCGTGCCGGCCGCGATCGGTGTGCCCGCGCGTACGCACGCCGCGCGTCGCCCGGGGCCCACGTCGCGCAGCTCCTGGTCGTCGTGGGCGCAGGAGTCCAGCGCGACGGGGCAGCGCGGATGGAACGTACAGCCGGAAGGCAGCGCCGCCGGGTCCGGGGGGTCGCCGGGCAGCCCGCGCGGCGCACGGCGCGACGCGAGGTCCCCGATCCGGGGGAAGGCGGCCGAGAGGGCGCGGCCGTACGGATGCTCCGCCGCGTCGTACACGCCCCGTGCGGGGCCTTCCTCGACGATGCGGCCCGCGTACATCACGGCGAGCCGGTCGCAGGTGTCCGCCAGCACGGCCAGGTCGTGACTGATCATCAGCAGGCTGATGTTCTGCTCGGCGACCAGGTGTTCGATCAGGCGCAGGATCTGTGCCTGGATCATCACGTCGAGCGCCGTGGTCGGCTCGTCCGCGACGATCAGGCGGGGGTCGCAGGCCAGCGCCATCGCGGGTAATTAGGGGGTGGGGGGGGGGGCCGCCCCCAGCGGGGGGGTTGTGGGCGGGGCGGGGGGCGCGAGCCCCCCCCA
>NZ_JBHZDA010000023.1:24839-29642 GCF_042755665.1 Streptomyces sp. NPDC059142 | reverse complement strand
GTAATAAGCGCGCGGGCGCGGGGGGCGGGGCGCGCGCCCCTGCGGGGGGGGGGGGCGCCCCCCAGCCCCGCCCCGAACCGCCGGGGGGCGGGCGCCCCGCCGGACAGCTCGTGCGGATAGGCGTCGGCGCGGGCGGCCGAGAGCCCCACCTGTTCCAGGAGCTCGGCGGCGCGCGACCGCGCGGCGCCGGGAGTGGCGCGCCCGTGCAGCAGCAACGGTTCGGCGATCTGGTCGCCGATCCGGTGCACCGCGTTGAGCGAGTGCATCGCCCCCTGGAAGACGATCGAGGCGCCTGCCCACCGTACGGCGCGCAGCCGGCCCCATTTCATGGTGAGGACGTCCTCACCGTCGAGCAGGATCTGCCCCGAGAGCTTCGCCGCGGGCGGCAGCAGCCGGAGCAGCGCCAGGGCCAGCGTGGACTTGCCGCATCCGGACTCGCCCGCGATGCCCAGCTTGCTGCCCGACTCGACGGTCAGGTCGACGCCCCGTACGGCGGGCACGGCGGTGGGCCCCGTGCCGTACGTCACCCGGAGGTTCCTGACCTCCAGCAGGCTGGTGGCGCCGCCCGCGCCCGCCTGTGGTGTCACGCCGGTCGTGGTGGTCAACGGGGAACCCCCAGCTTCGGATTGAGCACGGCCTCGATGGCGCGGCCGCAGAGTGTGAAGGCGAGCGCGACGAACGCGATCGCGATACCGGGCGGCGCGAGGTACCACCAGTGCCCGGACGACACCGCGCCCGCCTCGCGCGCGTCCTGGAGCATGCCGCCCCACGAGATGATGATCGGATCGCCGAGGCCGAGGAACGCGAGGGTCGCCTCCGTCAGGATGGCGCTGGAGATGCCCAGCGTCGTCTGCGCGAGGACCAGAGGCATCACATTGGGCAGGACGTGGCGCGTCATGACGTGGCGGTGCCCGCCGCCGAGCGCGCGGGCCCGTTCGATGTACGGCCGTGACTCGACGGCGATGGTCTGCGCGCGGACCAGCCGCGCCGTCGTCGGCCAGCTCGTGACACCGATCGCCAGGATCACCGTCCAGATGGACCGGGACATGACCGTCGCCAGCACGATGGCCAGCACCAGGGTCGGCATGACCAGGAACCAGTCCGTGATCCGCATGACCACGGTGGCGAACCAGCCGCCGTAGTGCCCGGCGACGACGCCGACCAGCGTGCCGATGGCCACCGAGAGCACGGCGGCCAGCAGGCCCACCGTCAGCGAGACCCGCGCCCCCCAGATCAGCAGCCCCAGCAACGACCGGCCGAACTGGTCCGTGCCGAGCGGGAACGCGCCGCTGGGCTTCTCCAGGGCCGTTCCCGGCGCGTCCGTCACACTCGCCACGTCGCTGCCCACGAGCAGCGGCGCGCACAGGGCGAGCAGCGCGATGAGGGCGAGCCCCGCGAGGCCGAAGAGCCCCGCACGGTGCGTGCGGTACTGCGCCCAGAAGCGGGCCGCCGAGGCGCGCCGCCGCGCCCGGGCGAGTGCCCTGGCGGACGGCGCCGTGTCCGGCTTCCCCGTATCGGACGACGAGGCCGAGCCGGACGCCCCGGGCGACCCGGGCGGCGTCGGCGGGGTCTTCTCCAGAGTCATCGGCCCACCCGGGGATCGAGCAGCGGATACAGCAGGTCGGCGAGGAGGTTCATCAGGATCATGGCCCCGGCGAAGACGACGAACAGCCCCTGGACGAGCGGCAGGTCCGGCACGCTCAGCGCCGAGTAGAACAGCCCGCCCAGCCCCGGCCAGGAGAACACCGTCTCGACGAGGATCGAACCGGCCGCCACATGGCCCAGATTGATGAAGACCATCGTGACGGTGGGGAGCATGGCGTTGGGCACCGCGTGCCGGCGGCGTACCAGATCGTCCCGCAGCCCCTTCGCACGCGCCGTCGTCAGATAGTCGCTGCCCATCTCGTCCAGCAGTGAGGACCGCATGACGAGCAGCGTCTGCGCGTAGCCGACCGCGACCAGCGTGGCCACTGGCAGCACCATGTGATGTGCCACGTCCACGACGTACGCGAAGCCGGTCGTGTCACCCGACTCCATCCCCCCGGTGGGGAACATGCCGGGGATCGGCCCTATACCGACCGAAAAGAAGATGATCAGCAGCAACCCGAGCCAGAAGGCGGGGACGGACCACAGGGTGAGCGCCACGCCGGTGTTGAGCCGGTCGCCGAGGCTGCCGTTGCGCCACGCGGAGCGCGTACCGAGCCAGAGACCGAGCGCCGAGTAGATCACCACGGCCACGCCCGTCAGCAGCAGCGTCGCGGGCAGCTTCTGGACGATCAGTTCCCCCACCGGAGCGTGGAACTGGTACGAGGTGCCCAGATCGCCGCTGAGCGCCTTGGCGCAGTAGTCGGTGAACTGCTGCCACAGGGGCAGATCCAGACCGAACTGGCGGCGCAGCGTCGCCAACTGCTCGGCCGACGTCGGAACCCCGTGGGTCATCGCCTTGACCGGGTCGCCGGGGATGATCCGGAAGAGGAAGAAGCTGGTGACGAGGACGGCGAAGAGCGACACGAGCGCCCCGCCCAGCTTGCCCGCCACATAGATCGGATACGCGGTCCTGGTGCCCGACGCGGCGCGGGCGGCGGGGCCGGACGGCCCGGTCCCCGCCGGGCCGTCCCCCGCGGCGTCCCGCACCGTACCGGGCGTGCTCGTGGCGCTCATGGGTTATTCACGGTCTTCCGCGGTGGACCGGCGCCGCAGTACGAAGAAGCCCCCGAGCGCCGCCGCGACCACCACCACGGCGCCGATCCCGATCAGCACACCGGTCGAGGAGGAGCCGCCCGAGCCGTCGCCGGCCTCGGCGGGCGCAGCGGACCACCAGCTCCAGTAGCCGTCCTGGCCCCAGATGTTCCCGGCGGCCTCCGGCATCGTCGTGATCGACTTGATCTGGTCGGTGCGGTACGCCTCGACCGCGTTCGGATACGCCATGACGTTCATGTACCCGGTGTCGTACAGCCGTGACTCCATCTGCTTGACGAGATCCGCCCGCTTGGCGGCGTCGTACTCCGCCGACTGCCGCGCGTACAGCTCGTCGAACGTCTTGTCGCAGATGAAGTTGTCCGTCGCGCCGCTGTCCTTCGGCGTCGCGGGCAGTGCCCCGCAGGTGTGGATGGAGAGGACGAAGTCGGGGTCGGGATTGACGGACCAGCCGTCGAAGGCGAGGTCGTAGTCACCGGCCAGCCAGGGGTCGGAGACATTGTCGAGGCACTCGACCTTCAGCCCGATGCCGAGAGTGCCCCACCATTCCTGGAGGTACTTGCCGATCGCCTTGTCGTTGGGGTCTGTGGCATGGCAGAGGATCCGGAGGTTCAGCGGCTTGCCGTCCTTGCCCAGACGCGCGCCGTCGCCGTTCTTGCGGTATCCCGCGTCGTCGAGTGTCTTCGCCGCCGCGGCCGGGTCGTACGCGATCTTCTGGCTCTCCGAGGGCTGCCAGAAGTACGCCCCGAAGCGCGGCGGGATGTATCCCTGGCCCTCGACGGCGTACCCCTGGAAGACCTTGTCGATGACCGTGCCGCGGTCCACGGCCTGGAAGAGAGCCTTGCGTACCGCCGGGTCGAGCAGCGCGGGGTTGCCGTTGCCGAACTTCTTCCCGTCCTTCGACCGCGCGCCCGGGTTGGTGGCGAGCGCGTAGAAGCGCCGCCCCGGGGCGTTGTTCACCTTGATGTCCTTGGCGCTCTTGAGCGCCGTCGCCTGGGCCGGGGTCAGATTGGACGCGAAGGACACCTCGCCCTTCTGGAGCGCCGCGACGGCCGCGTCCCCGTCCTTGTAGTACTTGAACACCAGTTCGTCGAACTTGGGGGCGCCGCGCCAGAAGTCCTTGTTCGGCTTGAGCCTGACGTACTGGTCGACCTTGTAGTCCGTGATGACGAACGGACCGTTGCCGACGATGGGGAACGTCTTGTCGTTGTTGAACTTCGAGAAGTCGCCGACCTTCTCCCAGATGTGTTTCGGCACGATCGGCACGTCCAGCGCCGTCATGGTCGCCTGAGGCTTCTTCAGCTTGACGACCAGCGTGGCGGGATCGGGCGCCGTGACCTCGTCGAAGTTGGCGGTGAAGCTGCCGTTGGCGGTGGCGGCGTCCGGGTCCGTCATCATCTTGTTGAACGTCCAGGCGGCGTCCTCGGCCGTCGCCTTCTTACCGTCGGACCACTTCGAGTCCCCACGGATGGTGAACGTCCACGTCAACTTGTCGGCGGACGGTTTCCACGCGGTGGCGAAGCCCGGGACCGGATGGGCGTCCTTCGGGTCGTAATTGACGAGGTATTCGTACGCCAGTCGGTGGATGCTCGTACTGGTCAGCCGCTGCGCCAGGAAGGGGCTGAGCGAGTCGACGCTCTGGCTGACGGCGACGGTGAGCACGTTCTTGCCGTCGGCGGCGTGGGCCTGCTGCGGCGCCGGGAGCAGCGGGCCGAGCGGGACCGCCGATCCGGCCACCAGCGCGGCGGAGGCGGCGACCGAGGCCAGGAGATGACGCGGGCGGAGACGGCGGCGCTGCCGTACGGGGCGGGGTTCGGGCCGGTGCGCGGGCCGGGGTGCGGCCTGCCGCGGCGTACGCGGCGGAACTCTTTCGACCATGGGACGGTGACCTCGTGTTGTCGCTCGCACGGAGAAGCCGGGTTGATGCTGGTTCGTCAACTGGTGAAGCGAAGGTTTATCAGCGCTTCACGGCCGCGTCAACGGCCGCCCAAACCCCGTGTGGTCTGCGGGAATGCGCTGAGGGGGCGCGCCCGCGCGCGCGGGGTCGGCGCCCCCGGGGGGGGGTGGCTCAGAGGCGCCACGGGGGGCCCGGGCGCGCGCGCGCCC
>NZ_JBHZDA010000023.1:5570-24830 GCF_042755665.1 Streptomyces sp. NPDC059142 | reverse complement strand
GTTACCGGAGCGTTCGGCTTCGGGACGGTGTGCGCCGTTGGGGGGCCCGGGGGGGCCCCCGGGGGGGGGGGGGGCCCCCCCCCCCCCCCCCCCCCCCCCCCCCCGACGGACGCCCGGCCGGCCCCCCCCCCACCCCGCCCCCCAAACCCCGGGGGGGCCGGGGCTCAGGGCGGCGGGGCCCCCCCCGACCCCCCGGGCCCGCCCCTCATTGGTCTCTACCTCTGACGCCCTACTGCTGAGACGCTGGCGGCGCCCCGGGAGGCTGCTGCTGGGACCACCAGGCCGGCGGTACGGGGCGCTGCCGTTCGGGCTCCTCCGGCGGGTCCGCGGGCGCGGCGTGCGGGGGGGCGTGCGGGGGGCGCAGACCGTACGCGTCCGGGTCGGCCGGCTGCCCGGACGGCGGCTGCGGAGGCCCCGCCGGGCTCGCCGGGGGCTGCGCCGGGGAGGGCGGGGGCTGCTGCCACCCCTGCGGGACCCCTGGACCGGGCTGCGGCCCGCCGTACGGCTGCTGCGGCGGGTACGCGTACCCCTGAGGCTGCTGCTGGGGAGGGTGCGGCGGCTGCGCCTGCTGGGGCACGGGCGGCTGCGGGTACTGCTGAGGCGGATAAGGCTGCCCCGGGACCGGCTGGCCCGGGACCGGCTGGCCGTGCACCGGCTGGCCCGGGACCGGCTGGCCCGGCGCGTGCTGCGCGGGGTGCGGCGCCCCGTACGGCGCCTGACCGTGCGTCGGCTGCCCGTACGGCGGGCCCTGCGGCGCCTGCCCGTACGGCGCCGGTGCCTGTCCCTGGACCGGCTGCCCCTGCATCGGCTGTCCCTGGACCGGCTGTCCCTGGTAGCCCGGCATCGGCGGCGCGAGGTGCGGCGGCGGCTGGCCGTCCGCCGTCCACAGCCCCTGCGCCTGCTGCGCCCGTACGAAGTCCTCGGCGACCAGCGCCGAAAGGTTGAAGTACGCCTCGCGCGTCTTGGGGCGCATCATGTCGAGGTCCACCTCGGCGCCCGCCGAGAGATGTTCGTCGAACGGCACCACGACGACGCCGCGGCAGCGCGTCTCGAAGTGCTGCACGATGTCGTCCACCTTGATCATCTTGCCGGTCTCGCGGACCCCGGAGATGACCGTCAGGGACCGCTGCACGAGATCGGCGTACCCGTGCGCGGAGAGCCAGTCGAGCGTCGTCGACGCGCTGCTGGCGCCGTCCACGGAGGGCGTCGAGATGATGATGAGCTGATCGGCGAGGTCCAGTACGCCGCGCATCGCGCTGTAGAGCAGGCCGGTGCCCGAGTCGGTGAGGATGATCGGGTACTGCTTGCCGAGGACGTCGATCGCGCGCCGGTAGTCCTCGTCGTTGAACGTCGTGGAGACGGCCGGGTCCACGTCGTTGGCGATGATCTCCAGACCGGACGACGCCTGCGAGGTGAACCGCCGGATGTCCATGTAGCTGTGCAGGTGCGGGATCGCCTGCACCAGGTCGCGGATGGTCGCCCCGGTCTCGCGCCGTACGCGGCGTCCGAGCGTGCCGGCGTCGGGGTTGGCGTCGATCGCCAGGATCTTGTCCTGCCGCTCGGAGGCGAGCGTCGAGCCCAGCGCGGTCGTCGTCGTGGTCTTGCCGACGCCGCCCTTGAGGCTGATGACCGCGATCCGGTAGCAGGAGAGCACCGGCGTACGGATCAGTTCGAGCTTGCGCTGCCGCTCCGCCTCCGCGGCCTTCCCGCCGATTTTGAAGCGTGAACCACCGGACGGATTGCGGCTGCTCTTGGCCTTCTGCTTGTTGTTGCGCAGCAGACGGTCCGAGGACAGCTCCACGGCGGCCGTGTAGCCGAGCGGAGCGCCCGGTACGGAGCGTTCGCGCTGGTCGTGCGCGACGGCGGAGGGCCACCCCGCGCCGGTCCGTGGATCGACGGGCGGCAGACCGGGCGCGGCCTGCGGCAGCGCCTGGTGGAGCTGTTGAGGCTCACCCGGACGGGGCCCCGGGGCCTGCTGGGCCGGGAGATGCGGCGCGGCGGGCGCGAGCGGATGGGGCGCCGGCGCGGACGGCGGTACGGACGGCGGTACGGACGGCGGTACGGAAGCGCCCGCGCCCGGTCCGCCCTGCTGCTGCGGGAATCCGTAACCGCCTTGCTGGGGGAAGCCGTACCCGCCCTGCGGCGCGGGAGGGTACGCCCCGGCCGCGGGTACGGGGTGGCCCGGGTGACCCTGCTGCGGGAAGCCGTAACCGGCGGGCGGTACGGGGGCATTCGGCGCCGGAGGCTGCGGCGCGGACGCCGCGGGCGGCAGGGCGGCGGGCGGCTGCGGCACGGGCGGTACGGGGGCAGGAGGTACGGGCGCGGCCGGCGGGGCCTGGCCGGTCGGCCCCTCCTGCTGCGGGAAGCCGTAGCCGCTCCCCGGCTGCGGGGCGGGCGGCAGCGCGGGCCACGCGTGCGCGCCCTGAGGCTGCCCCTGGGGCGCACCGGGATGCTGGGCCTGGGGCGGCACCTGGGCCGGGGCCGCGGGAGGGCCGCTCTGCGGCGTGGCGGACTGCTCGGCGGGCTGCGCCGGTACGGGCGGCCACTGCGGCGCCGCCGTCGGCGCGGCCGGCTGGAACGCGGGCGGGAGCGGCGGCAGTCCCGCGCCCGGTACGGCGCCCGGCGGCGGCGCCCAGGGCTGGGCCGGCGCGGGGGCCGGGGGAGCGTCCTGGGGCTGGTCGGCGGGGACCGCGTCCTGCGGAGCGGCGTCGGCGACCTCGGCGTCGGCCGCATCGGCCACGGAGTCCGCCGGTTCCGCCGCGCCGGCCGCGGGCACCGCGTCGGAGGGCTCGTCGGTGGCGCCGTTCTGCGGCGGCGCCGGGATCGCGCCCGAGGCGGAGTCTTCGGAGGGCTCGGAGGCTGCCTCGGCAGGCGCCTTGGACGCGGGCTCCGGCTGCGGGGCGGGTTCGGGGGCCGCGTCCTGTGCCGCTCCGTCCGCGGTTCCGTCCTCTGCGACCGCCGCGGCAGGGACCACGACGGCAGGGACCGCCGCGGCAGGGACCGCCGGGGCCGGACCCGGCGCGGCGTCCGGCGCCGTGGCCCCGTCGGCCATGCCGCCGTCGGCCGCCGCCCCGTGCGCGCCGGACGAGGCGCTCGCGTTCTCCGCGGGGCCGGCGTCCGCCGCGCCACCGTCCGCCCCGTCACCGGGCGTACCGGGCGCGCCGCTGACGTCCTCGGCGTCCGACGGGGCGGCGCTGTCCGCACCGTCCCCACCGACTGCCGCAGGCGCACCCGTGCCCGTAGCGGTGGCGGGCTCCGGGCTCGCGTCGGCGTCCGACGGTGCAGGCGCGCTGTCCTTCGCCGCCTCGTGCTTCTCCATCTCACGCTTCAGCGCCGTCGGGGAGAACCGCATCGTCGCGCCGCTCTCCACGTCGCCACCGCCGAACGGCTCAGGCGCTCCTGGCGCGGACACCTGAGCGGCCGGAGTGGCCGGAGCGGCCGGAGCCGCGGGTTCCGGGGCGCGGGCGGGCTCGCCGCCAGGCTGCGAGGCGGGTGCGGCTGGGGGAGGGGGCTGCGGCGCCCAGTTGGGTTCGAAGCCGCTGCCCGCGGGCAGTCCCGGCACCGCGACGGGCGCGCCGCCGGGCGGCGGGGGAGAGTTCGTGAAGGCCGGTGCGCTCGTCGCACCACCACCGGTCGTGTCCCCCGGCGCGTTCTGCGTGTACCAGGCGGGCGGGGTGTAGTCGATGGTGAACTCACCCGTCATCTCGGGCTCCGCGTCGGACTGATCGTCCGCGGCGGGCCGGTTCCAGCCGCCGCGGATCTCGTCCCGATCGCCGTTCACTTTGCCTCCTGGTGTGGTCGAGCACCCTTGTGCCGTGGTGGGTGGGGGCGGCCGAAATCCGTCACTCCGGTCCGCCCGGCTCTTCCCCTTGCGACGCGGCCGGTCTGCCCGCAGGTTCTCGGCTCCCGCGCCCACACCCACCCTAATCGCCAACGGCGCCGATACGGCAGGGCGGACCGTCCCGTCAACGCCCGTCCCGTACGCCGCCTCCCGCCCCCAAGTGGGGCCCCTCGCGCGGAGCGTGGGATTCCGGCGCCGTACGGGGCGGGCGCACGGAAATACGAGGAGGGGCAAGCGTGGCCGAATCGGTACATCGGCCTTCGAGGCGACGGGCACAACCGCACCGCGTGCGGTGGCACCGTGCCGTTCCGTACCGCGCCGCGTCAGTCCATCCGGCGCGCGCTGCCCAGCAATCCGGTCTCGGCGTCCGTCGCCTGCGTCATCACGAACTGCCGGTCCCGCGGGGTGCACCAGAGGGTGACCCCGTCGGAGAGCGTCGACAGCGCCTCCGTCTCGGCGCGCGGCAGGCTCATGATCCGGCCGATCTGCGCCGCCTCGTCCGGCGACACCCGCTGGAGGCCGACGAGCGCCGACTTCTCCATCAGCCGCGGGGCCACCGGGCTGAGATACGGCAGCAGCGTCAGCACCGACTGCCACGGGGCCGACACCACGCGCCCGCGCGGCGGCCGCATCCCGCAGTCCCGGACCACGACCACCGGGCTGCCGGCCGAGGCGCCCTGCGGCGGCACCCGCCCCACGTCGTGCAGCGTGATGCAGGGAGTTCCGCCGCCCGCCGCCTGCGCGAGCCCGGTCCAGACATGCGCGCGGCCTGTCTCCACGGCGATCCGCGCGCCGGTCGCCGCGGCCCGCAGCACCAGCACCTGCGCCGTCCACAGGCCGCCGATCAGGGTGATGTCGTACGGAGTCGGCCGGTTGATGCCGAGCACGGCGGGCCGGTTCCCCGCGTCCACGCCGATCACCACCCCGTCGTCCCCGACCGGCAGTGCGAGCGCCTCCAGCTCGTCCAGGGAGAGCGCGTGGCGTTCACGGCGGGGTCCGAGCAGCCCGAAACCGATCCGTGGCTTCCCCCGGCCGCCGACCGGCTCCCGCATCCTGGCGGGCACCGAAGCCGGATCCCCCGCCGGACCCGGACCCGGACCGGGGCCCAGCCCCGAACCCGTAACTGCACCAGCACCAGCACCAGCCGGACCGGAAGTCGAGGCCTGTGCCGGCATCGGCACGGCCCCCGTGGTCGGTACGGACATCAGCGAGTACCCCCGAGCGGAAGAGTGGCGAGCATCGCGGGCACCTGCTCGCGGTCCAGGCGCACCAGCCCGGTCTTCACCCCGCGGGCCGCGCGCTCCAGTTCATGACGGGCGGCCACCAGCTCCTCGTCGCTGCGCCCCGTGATCCGTACATGTCCGCTGACCGTCACCCCCTGCCGCTCGCCGCGCCCCAGCGTGAGGCTGAAGGTCGTGGCCAGCGCCGGGATCGAGGTGAGCAGCGCGACGAGCTGCGGCATCGGCGCACCGCCGCCGCCCAGCTCCGGCCAGCGCGCCACCCAGTACGAGGTGTGCCTGCGGTCGTCGCAGCGCCAGGTGCGCGACGTCTCCATCGTCCGCCGCGTGGGCGCCTCCGTACGTCCCGCCTGCGCTGTCGCCAGCGGACTGGCGCAGGACGAGATGGCTATCGCCGAGGTCAGCTCCTGCTCGGTCAGCACCGCCGCGCGGAATCCGGCTCCCGCCAGACGGCTGGAGAGCTGGTCCGCCGCGCGCACCACACACTTCTGGGCACCCAGCAGACCACCGCCCCGTGCCGCCACCGCTTCGGGGCAGAGTTCGGGGTCGAGCTTGAGCGCTATCCAGGTGATCCGTACGGCCGGGGAGCCCGTCTGGGCCTGCAACGGCGCGTAGTTGCGGGCCGCCACCGACTGCTCCGGCAGATGCGGGGCAGGGGCGGGCTGCGTGTGCTGCACGATCTGGGCCGACTCCAGCCGTACGTCGTCCACGTCCAGCGCGTCCCGTACGAGACGGACCGGCAGCGGCCTGGCCGAACGGTCGGGGCGCAGCGCCGTGGTGTCCGACTCGATCTGGAGCACCACCGTCAGGAACGTACCGTCGCCGATCATCCCGACCGGGCGCCGGTCACGGTCGCTGTACGCGTACGTGCGCAGCGCCGGGTCGCACTCCACGGCGGGCGCCAGCCCCGGCTCCGTACCGGCGGGAAGCGCCAAGGAGGCGGCTCTCCGCGTCCGGGCGCGCAGCGCGAGGGCGGTCGCGAGCCAGTCGGGCAGCGCGCGCCGGTGCCTGCGCACCAGGGCGAGCAGCACCAGCAGGGTGGCGAGCACACCGGCGGGGACCAGCATGAGGGGACTGATCACCCAGGCCACCAGCAGCAGAGCCGCCGCCAGCTCGATGAGTACCAGTTGTTGCATTCGAAAAGGTCCGAAATGCCCTGGCCGCGCCTTCAGTCCGGGCGTCGCCTGGCCTGGGGAGGCGGCGGTGGACGGCGCGGTCGCGGCAGGCCGCGTCTGCGTCGCTGAAGCCATGATGGAGAAACCCCCGATTTCGTCCCGATCACCCTGGCCGACCAGGGTGTTGGCAGCCCGGTCACCCTACCCGCCCCACCATCACGCCCGGTCTACAGGCATAGTAGGGGGCCGGTCCGACAGTCAGGCAGGGCCCGGGGGCCATGCCGACGTGCCCTGCCCCCGGGGGCGACCGAGCCTTTTTCATCGATGGGGACTCATGGCATCACGGCGGGATGAGCTCAACGCGTACACCTTCGCGAAGAAGCGCACGGTGGCCGCATTTCTCCAACCCTCGGCCACAGCGGCGGAGGAGGGCGCACCCAGACCCTTGCGCGCCGTCGTCCCCGGTCTGATCGTCGGCGCGGTGATCCTGGCGGGGTTCGGCGCGTGGGGGATGTTCAAGCCCACCGCGCCGAAGGACTGGGCCCAGCCGGACACGAAGGTGATCGTCGGCAAGGACTCCACCACCCGTTACGTCGTTCTGAGCACCGGCAAGGGGAAGCAGAAGGAGACGCTCCTCCACCCCGTGCTGAACCTGGCGTCCGCGCGCCTCCTGCTCACTCCGAAGCAGTTCGCGGTCATCCAGGTGCCCGACAAGATCCTCGACGCGGGCAAGCCGCCGCGCGGCCCCATCCTCGGCATTCCGTACGCGCCCGACCGGCTGCCCAGCGACACGGAGGCGGCCGAGCCCAAGCGCTGGGCCGTCTGCGAACAGCCGGGCGGCGGCAAGGGCGGCAGCGTGCAGAAGGCCGCGTTCCTCTTCGCGGACCGCGACTTCGCCAGGACGGACGGCCGGCAGCGGCTGAGCGGCGCCCAGGTGCTGTACGTGCAGGGCCAGAAGGGCGACCGGTATCTGGTCGACGCCCAGGGCACGAAGTACCTCGTGAGCGACAAGCCGAGCGACAACCTCACGCGCGCGCTCGTCGGCGGCCGGGAGCCGCAGGCCGTCACCGACGACTGGCTGGACACCCTGCACACGGGCAGCCCCGTCGACTTCCCCGAGGTCCCGGGCGAGGTCGCCGCGGACGCGGGGGTCGGCGGCGGGCTCACCGAGGAGCAGGACCGGATCGGGAAGGTGCTGCTCGCGCAGACCGGCGCGGGGCCGCAGCACTACGTCGTCCTCCAGGGCAAGGTCCGGCCGGTGTCGGAGTTCACCGCCTGGCTGCTGATCAACTCCCCGCAGACCGGCGACCTGGACATGGGCGGCAAGGCCGACACCGTGGACGCGCAGTCGCTCACACCGGACACGGAGCCCTTCGGCGCGGAGAACCGCTGGCCCGAACGGCGCGCCACCCAGGTCAACACGGAGAGCGGTGGAACCGCCCGCGACACCGTGTGCAGCGTGCTCCGCTCCGTCGACGACAAGGGCCGCGCGACCCTCTCGACCTGGGCCGGCACGGAGTACCCCGCGGATGTCACCGCGGCGGGCACGAGCACGTACGTCACCCCGGGCAGCGGGCTGCTCTACACGCAGGTACGGGGGCGGCAGACCAACCCCGACGGTTCGCTCTTCCTGGTGACGGACACCGGACTGCGGTACGCGGTCCAGGCGAACGGGGACAGCGACACGGCGCGCTCGGAGATCGGCACGGGGGAGGGGCAGGAGCAGCAGGACGGCCGCCCCGAGCCCAGCGACGCACAGATCAGGCTCGGCTACGAGAAGGTCACCCCGGCGCTGGTCCCGATCGCCTGGTCGGAGTTCCTGTCGAAGGGGCCGCGCCTCGACACCAACAGCGCACGCCAGCCGCAGGGCTCGTGAGGGGGGACGGGGACCCGATGCCTGACGTACGCATGCCTGATGTACGCGCGCCTCACGTAGGCCTGAGAACCGCCCTGGTGGCCGCTGTGACGGCCCTGACGGGGCTGACGGCCCTCCCCCCGGTCCACGCGGCCGAGCGGTCCGCGGAGCAGCCGGCAGCGGCCTCCCGGGGCCTCGGGATCGACGGCAGCGGTGAGTGCTCGTTCCCCATGAAGAAGCAGATCGCCGGCACCCCCTGGCCGCTCCAGCGCGTCATCCTCGACGAACTGTGGGCGGACACCAAGGGCAAGGGCGTGCGCGTCGCGGTCATCGACACGGGGGTCGACAACACCAACCGGCAGCTCAGGAAGGCCGTCGACACCTCCGCCGGAACCGAGTTCCTCGCCAAGAAGATGGAGAAGGGCGCCGACGGCGACGGTACGGACGACAAGGTCGGCCACGGCACCAAGGTCGCCGGGATCATCGCGGCGCGCCCCCGCAAGGGCACCGGCTTCGTCGGACTGGCCCCTGAGGCCACCATCATCCCGATCCGCCAG
This sequence comes from Streptomyces sp. NPDC059142, assembly GCF_042755665.1. NCBI lineage: Bacteria > Bacillati > Actinomycetota > Actinomycetes > Kitasatosporales > Streptomycetaceae > Streptomyces > Streptomyces sp. NPDC059142. The sequence continues at coordinate 16,224 of NZ_JBHZDA010000023.1, read as the reverse complement.
AACGACGAGAAGAACAGCGGCCAGGACACCACCATGGCCGAGGCGATCGACCACGCGATCGCCGAGAAGGCCGATGTCATCAACATCTCCCAGGACACGACGAAGCCGTTGACGGAGGACTCCTCCCTGGGCCGCGCCGTACGCCGCGCGCTCGACGCGGAGATCGTGGTCGTCGCCTCGGCCGGCAACGACGGTGTCGACGGGCGTCGCAAGAACACCTACCCGGCCGCCTTCGAGGGCGTCCTCGCGGTCGCCGCCTCCGACCGCAACAACGAGCGCGCCGCGTTCTCCCAGTCCGGGACGTTCGTCGGGGTCGCGGCGCCGGGCGTGGACATCGTCTCCACGGTCCCCGGCAACGGTCAGTGCGTCGACAACGGGACGAGTTTCTCCGCCCCGTACGTCGCGGGCGTCGTCGCGCTGCTGCGCGCCAAGCACCCGACATGGAAGGCGCACCAGATCGTCGCGCAGATCGAGCAGACCGCGGAACGCAGCGTCAACGGCCATGACGACTTCGTCGGCTGGGGCGTCGTCGACCCGGTCCGCGCGCTGACGGAGGACGACCGCGCGCCCGAGTCCCCGCGCCCCGACCCGGGCCCGCCCAAGGCGCCCGCGCCGGAGCCCGCGCACCTCGCGCTCTCCGAGACGGCCCAGGAACGGTCGGAGCGGTACGCCACGTACGCCCTGGGGATCGGGGGAGTGCTCGTCGCGGTGGTCGCCGGCTCGGCCACGGTCCTGCGCGACCTGCGACGGCGCGACGCACGCCGCCGGCCGCGACAGCGGGCCTGAGGGCCCGCCGTACGGGGGCGTCCCCCTTTGCGATGAGTGACGAGTTCCGGCGAGTGAAGTCGATCTCTCTCCCGAAACCGGTGTTGGGGGCCGGAGTGGATATGGCTAAAGTGACCGTGGCTTCACGAGTGCGATGAGGCCCATGGGGTCGACGGGGGTCATGGGGGACCTGACATGGCGGGGGACATGCTGGACGGCGGAGGAGATTCCCGCCCTCCGGCCGGCGAGACGTACCGCCCCTTCCGACGGGGAATCCATCCTCACCCATTGCTTCCCCCTCTTCTGAGACACGGGGGCAAGCGCGACGTACGCACGGGAACGTCCGGGGAACTCACCACGGCCGGTTCCGGCGGCGCGCGCGAAGAGAAGAAGCCCGGCGGCGATCGCGTATGCCGGGCCGGGAACCGATAGATAGGACTCCGGATGAGCAGCTCCGCAGGTGGGTTCGGACTTTCAGACGACCCGATCGTCCAGGCGAAGAACAAGGTCACGGAGACCAAGCAGCAGGTCTCCAAGCAGGCCAGGGAGCTGGCCGACATCATCGCGACGGCCAGCGCCGGATGGACGGGTGTCGGCGCCTCGGGCTTCGTCTCCGCCCAGGTGATGATCAACGAGGATCACGACGCGATCCTCCGTCTGCTCACCGTTCTGGAGAACGCCGTCGGCCAGACGAAGAACCTGAGCAACGAGCAGGACGACGAGGTCCGGGCCCAGTTCGCCGCCGCCAGGACCGAGGCGTCCCAGAACACCTCGGGCCTCAACAACATCTGACCCGACCGACCCGCTCGCGGCCCTAGGGCCGATCGACCACACATCGAGGAGAACACCATGGCCGGCACAGATCCGGGCACCCGGGTACGGTACGAGAGCGTCCAGGAGATGGCCAACCGCATCCGGACGGTCTCGAAGAACATCGTCCAGGACCTGGAGCAGATGGACCAGGCGCTCAAGGTGGTCACCGACACCTGGGACGGTGAGGCGCACCGTGAGTACGAGGCGATCCAGCGCAAGTACAAGGGCAACGCCACGCACATGAGGGATCAGCTGGAGAAGGTCGCCAAGCTGATCGAGAGCGGCAAGGACGGATACCGCGCCACGGACGTGAAGGCGTCGCGGTACTTCACCGAGGCGTACTGACCGGCCCGGGCCGGAACGGAAAGGCCGAAAGCACGGGGAGGGGCACGCACCGTACCGGGCGTGCCCCTCGGCTTTTCTCCGGCCGCCGTACGGCCCCACCGGGCTCCGCGCCGGAAGCCCCCGCGCCGCTTCACCGGGCTCCGTGCCGGAAGAGCCCCGCGCCGCCCCACGGGGCTCCGCGCCCGGGAGAGCCCCGCGCGGCCTTACCGGGGCGCCTGGGCCGGGAATCGCCCCGCGCGGCCCTGTCGGGCCCTCACCGGGCCGCCGCCCGGCTCACTTCAGGTCGAACTCCCCGTCCCGCGCGCCGAGGACGAACGCCCGCCACTCGGCCTCGGTGTACCGCAGCACGGTGTCGTGGTCCATCGACGACCGCATCGCGACGGCCCCGCCCGGGAGATAGGCGATCTCGACCCGCTCCTCGTCCGGGCTCGTGCCGGGAGCGCCCTGCCACTCCACGCCACTGATGTCCAGCGCGTACAGCTCGTCCTTCTCCTGCTGAGTACCCATCAGGGGCCTCCCCTTCTTCGTCACGGTACGGAGTTGCAGACCAAAGTATCCGTAGTCGGCGCCGTCCTTCACGCCGGATACGGCGCATCCCCTCTTCCGTGCGCTCCAGGACCCCAGGAGCCGAGCTCCGGAGGCCTGGCGTTCGTCGAGCAGGAAGTACGTCTCCTCACCACCCCGCACACAACCTTCCGCACGGGCCGGCCCTTGAGCGACACGGTCAGCGCCGGGTCGTTGACGACGGGTGGCCTGGCGAACGGGTCCTTCACTCGTCCAGCGTGCGCAGTGCGGCGCTGTAGGCCGAGTCGGCAGAGGTACGGCAGGTCCGCACCAGGCTGTCCAGCGTCCTGTCGTCCGTCTCTCGGGCGGCCGACCAGATCTCCACCAGCCGGACCCCCTGTTCCCGCAGCTCCGGGAACGCGTCCTCGGCCTTGGCCGAGCGCACCCCGGACCTCCATGTCCCCACGAGGTGGCGGACCGGATCGTCCGCGTACGAGGGCGGCCGGACCGGCCCGTCCGCCAGCTTCGTCACCACCGTGCTCCGCCAGCGCTCCGCCCCCTTGCCGTCACGGCCGCGCAGCACGTCCTCCGCCACGGCGTCCAGGGTCGCCAGTACCCGCGCGCTGTTCGACAGGGGAGCGGACAGATCGAAGCCACGGGCGTCCTCGGCCACGTTCGACAGCGCCTCGGAGGCGCGCAGCGTCTGCGCGTCGCGTACGGCGACGTAGGCGAGCGGGTCCTCCGACACCGCGCGGACGACCCGGAGCAGACTCTCCCGGGGCACGGCCATGTGGTAGCCGTCCTTCTCCTGCCAAGGACCCGCGGACGGGGAGCCGTTCTTCGTGTACGCGGCGTTCCCGGTGCCGAGGAGAGCGTGGACGTCGCCCGCGTAGTCCGCCAGCGCATCCGCCACAGGACCACGGAGAGCGGGATCGAGGGTGTCGTCGCCACGCCGCTCGACCTCCTTGGCGAGCGCCGACAGCACCGTTCGCATGGCGAGGGCCTGCCCGGAGGTGTGCCGCCCCGACGAGTCGGCGACGGTTGCCTTCCTGACGGCCTCACCGAGGCCCGCACAGCTCGTCCCGGACTCGGCGTCCTCACCGAGCACCTCCTGGACCCGCCGGTCCGCGAGGAGGCCGTCACAGGGCCCCGGGCCCTCGTCGTTCCCGAGGAGCTGCCAGGCGCCGAGCCCTCCGACCGCGGCCAGGGCGACGGCGATCACCAGGCCGGTGGTGCGGAATCGGCGCGTACGGCGTGGGGGCTGTTCGGGCATGACCTTCCTTACGGCTCAAGGGCCTTGTGTTCTCACGGACCGGGCTGTTCACAGCTCGGCCGAAACACGAGGAACACGCGCGCACCGTAACGACAGGAATGTCCGACACGCGGCTGACGCCTGGGGACGCTGATGTCCGGGCAGTGGTGTTTCTTCCCTGCGGCATCGACGAACGACTGGAAAAGCTTCCGATTCTTTTCAGTGTAGTGATCTTTTCCCTGGCCCAGGTTCAGATCCCGGTCCCCGCCGTTCCAGTTCATTCCGAAATGGACACTGGTGTCGCCGCACTTCAGTACCGCACTGTCCGGATTGATCCGGCCTGCGCTGTTCGGCAGATCACGAAAATCCTTCTCCCGAACGGTGGTCACGCTCTGCCCGTGCCCGGGCGACACGGTGCCCCGTAGAGCATCCCCCCGGTCCCAGCAGGACTCCGGCAGCATGAGCCACCCTCTTCCGCCAGACGCGTGTCCGGAACCGGAAGTCGGCCTTCACCGTGCAGGTTCTCAACGTGACCTTCATGTCCTCCCCGCCGAGGGAAGATCCTCCCTGCCGAGGGAGAAAGCCGGTCCGCCGAAGGAGAAAGCCGGTCCGCTGAATCGTGCGGTGGAATTCCGGAGCATCGGTGCTGCCGCCCTGGGAATCCGTCCGGGAGATCCGCTTCGTTCTCTTTTTCCCTCCGGCGCCCGGCATCTCTTTCGCGCGGAATCGAGGCCCGACGGTACTGGTTCCGCAGCGGTCGGTTCACTCCGCGTCGTGACATCAGTTCAGGCGCACCCGCCGGGCGCCCACCGCACACGCCCGGCGCACGCACCTCACACGCCCGGCAGTTGCCCCGTCTGCACCAGCGGGTTGCCGCGCCGTCGCGAGGCGAAGTAGCCGCGGCCCGGCGGCATCGGGGTCGCGCGTACGCGGCCGATCAGGTCGCCCTCGGAGGGGTCGCCCGACAGGACCACGCCCTGGGCGCCCAGTTCCAGGACGCGCTGCATGAAGGGCTCGTACAGGGCGCGTGAGGCGCCCGCCGCGTTCCGCGCGATGATGAAGCGGACCCCCGTGTCCCGGGCGAAGGGGAGGTACTCCGCGAGCGGTGCCAGGGGGTTGCCCGAGTTGGTCGCCACCAGGTCGTAGTCGTCGACGATGATGAAGATCTGCGGACCGCTCCACCAGCTCCGGTCCCTGAGCTGCTGCGGCGTCACGTCCGTCGGGGGCTGACGGCGCGCGAAGACGCCGCCCAGCGCCTCCATGTGCATCTGCATGGAGGAGGCCATCGGCGCGTACTCCAGCAGGTGCGGCTCCGACAGCGACCCCAGCAGCGTCCGCCGGTAGTCGCCGACCACGAACTTCGCCTGGTCGGGGGTGTACCGCTCCGCGAGCTGCTTCGCGATCAGCCGCAGCAGATTGGTCTTGCCGGACTCGCTCTCGCCGAAGACCAGGAAGAACGGGTCGGTCTCGAAGTCGACGAACACCGGCTCCAGGTTGGTCTCGTCGATCGCGACCGCTACCCCGGACTGCGGGAACTCGAACCCCTTGGGCAACTGGTCCGCCGGGAGCTTGCGCGGCAGCAGCCGCACCGTCGGGGCCGCCTGCCCCGCCCAGTGCGTCCGCGCCGCCCGTACGAACGCCGCCGTACCCTCCGAGAGGTCCTCGGCGCCGTTCACCCCGTCGACACGCGGCAGCCCGCCCATGAAGTGCAGCTTCTGCGGCACCTGGCCGCGGCCCGGCACCCCCGCCGGGACGTTGGCCGCGACCTTGCGGTCGAACTCGGAGTCCATGACGTCACCGAGCCGCAGTTCCAGCCGCCCGAGCATCTGGTCCTTGAGCGCCGCACGCACCTCCATGTAGCGCGCGGCGGTGACCACCACATGGACGCCGTAACCGAGACCACGCGCGGCGATGTCGGAGATGACCGGCTCCAGCATGTCGTAGTCGTTCCGGAAGCCGCCCCAGCCGTCGATGACCAGGAAGACGTCGCCCCACGCCTCACCGGGCAGCTCGCCCGCGGCGCGCTTGCGCCGGTACGTGGTGATCGAGTCGATGCCGTGGGAGCGGAAGAACTCCTCGCGCCGGTTGAGGACGCCCAGCACCTCCGCCACCGCGCGCCGCACCCGCTCGGGGTCCAGCCGTGAGGCGACCCCGCCGACATGCGGCAGCTCCGCCAGCGAGGAGAGCCCGCCCCCGCCGAAGTCCAGCGCGTAGAACTGCACCTCCCGGGGCGTGTGCGTGAGGGCGAACGACGAGATCAGCGTGCGCATCAGCGTCGACTTCCCGGACTGCGGACCGCCCACGATCAGCATGTGCCCCGCGGCCCCGGAGAAGTCCCGGTAGAGCACCTCACGGCGCTGCTCGAAGGGCTTGTCGATCAGTCCGAGCGGTACGGTCAGCCCGCCGGGGCGCGAGTACTCCGTCGCGTTCAGCCCGCGCGCCTCCGTCACCGCGATCCCCGGCAGCAACTGGTCCAGCGTCGGCGCCTCGTCCAGCGGCGGCAGCCACACCTGGTGCGCCGGCACGCCCTGCCCGTCCAGCCGCCGCACGATGACGTCCAGCACCGTGTCCGCCAGCGCCTCGTCCTCCGACGCGGGCACGAACACCGCCGCCGGGTCCGGCGCCGCGTACACCACCGGCACCGGCGCCGCGGTGAACAGCACGGGGCGCCGCTCCACGGGGAGCTGCCCCACCGACAGGTCCGGCCCGCCCGCGCGGTAGGTGCCCGAGACGTACGCCGCCTTGAACCGCGTCATCTCGTCCGTACCGAACTTCAGATACCCGGAGCCCGGCACCGACGGCAGGTGGTACGCGTCCGGCACCCCCAGCGCCGTACGCGACTCCGCGGCCGAGAACGTGCGCAGACCGATGCGGTAAGAGAGGTACGTGTCGAGACCGCGCAGCTTGCCCTCCTCCAGCCGCTGCGAGGCCAGCAGCAGATGCACACCGAGCGAACGGCCGATCCGGCCGATCTGGATGAACATGTCGATGAAGTCGGGCTTGGCCGTCAGCAGCTCGGAGAACTCGTCGATGACCAGCACCAGAGAGGCGAGCGGTTCCAGCGCGGCGCCCGCCGACCGCGCCTTCTCGTAGTCATGGATGTTGGCGTAGTTGCCGGCCGACCGCAGCAGCTCCTGACGGCGTTGCAGCTCACCGCGGATCGCGTCCCCCATGCGGTCCACCAGCGTCAAGTCGTCCGCCAGGTTGGTGATGACCGCCGCCACGTGCGGCATCTGCGACATCCCCGCGAACGTGGCACCTCCTTTGAAGTCCGCGAGAACGAAGTTCAGCGTCTCCGAGGAGTGCGTGACCGCCAGCCCCAGCACCAGGGTGCGCAGCAGCTCCGACTTGCCGGACCCCGTCGCGCCGACACAGAGCCCGTGCGGCCCCATGCCCTCCTGCGCGGCCTCCTTCAGGTCCAGCATCACCGGACCGCCGTCCTCGCCGACCCCGATCGGCACCCGCAGCCGCTCCGCCGTCGACCGGGGCCGCCACGTACGGGCCACGTCCACGGCCCCCGCGTCGCCCAGGCCCAGCAGATCCGTGAAGTCCAGGTTGGCCAGCAGCGGTTCGTCGTCGTCGCCCCCGCCCGTACGCAACGGGGCGAGCTGGCGCGCCAGCGCCTCCGCCACGGGCAGCGAGATCCCGTCGGGCACCCCCTCGTACGCCAGGCCCCCGCCGGACTCCAGGCGCAGCCGTCCCGGCCGTACGACCACCGACAGGCCGCCCCGCGGCTCGTCCAGCTCCCCGGGCACCACCTCGACGATCGTCACGCCCTGTACGCCCTCGGCCGCCGCGAACAGCGAGTCGGGCGGCACCATCCCGCCGTCCAGCACCACCAGCACATGCGGCTGGTCCAGCACGGGCGAGCTGTCCCTGCCGAACCGCGGACGCCCCTCCAGCCGGTTCTGCAGCAGCCCCTCCAGCTCCCCGAGGTCATCGCCGAACAGCCGCTTCGTACCGGCCCCGTCGATCTGCCCGGGCACCTGCGTGTGCGGCAGCCACTTCGTCCACTCCCAGCGCCCCGCCGATCCCGGCGACACCACCACCGCGACCATCAGGTCCTCGCAGGAGTGCAACGTCACCAACTGGGCGACCAGCGCACGCGCCGTGGCCTGCGCCGACTCCTGCTCCCCGGAGACCGTCACGTGGTAGAAGGCGCGTATCGACACCGCCATCGGCAGCCCGTCCAACGAGCCGTGCACCGCCAGGAACCGCTGCATCGCACCGGCGCACAGCGGCTCCAGCTCGTCCACCGGCGCCGTCTCCGGCGCCACCAGCGGTGTCGCGAGCTGCTGCGCCCCCAGACCGATCCGCACCTGGCCGAAGTCCTTGTCGCCGACGCGCCGTTCCCACACCCGCGTCCCCTCGGCCACCACCGACCAGAGCTGCTCGGGAGCCGGGTGCAGATAGAGCTGCGCGTCACGCTGCGCCCGCGCCGTCCTGCGCACCGTACGCCGCGTCTGTGCCAGGTACTTGAGGTAGTCGCGCCGTACATCGGCAATTTGCCCCTGCGTACCGCGGCGGTACCTGGCGATCTGCGCGGCGACCATCGCGACCGTCGAGACCAGCATCAGAACGCCCATGATCCGCATGAACGGCGGCGCCTGGGGCGAGAAGAAGAAGACCACCGACGAGCCCATGCCGAGCACCGGCAGGACCTGCATCAGCATGCCCTCCTGCTGACCGCGCGGCAGTTCGGGCGGCGCTTCCAAGGTCAGCGCATCCGAGGGCACTTCCGGCGGAAGGGACCGTGGCGGGCGTTTGACAATGATCTGGCTCACCGGCGTATCAATCCCTCAAGACGGTCGGGCGATTCCGTACCGGCGCCCCCGTGGCGACGGCTTCGCTCCGCGCGACGGTGATCCTACGTGCAGCCGTGGCGCACCCCTCCCGGTAGGGTGACGCGCGCACCGTGCGCAACCGCGAATCAGGGGGTCCAGACACGTGAGTACGACCGCAGCGACCGGCTTCTGCCGCGTCACTGTCGTGGCGCCGGACAGCAGGATCGATGTCGCCCTCCCGGAGGACATCGCCGTCGCCGACGTCCATCCGGAGATCCTGCGGCTCACCGGCCAGACCCAGACAGCGGGCACCCCCACCGGCTACCACCTCGTACGGCGCGACGGGACCGTCCTCGACGGCGCCCGCACCCTCGCCGGTCAGCAGGTGCTCGACGGCGAGATCCTCAGCCTCCGCCCCTTCGCCGAATCCCTGCCGCCCGCCGTGTTCGACGACGTCTCGGACGCCGTCGCCTCCGCCGTACGCCGCGACCGCCACCTGTGGAGCGACGACCTGCTGCGCGGCGCGGGCCTCATAGGCGGCGTCCTGCTCCTCGTCCTCATGGGCTTCGTCCTGTGGTTCGCCGACCCCGTACGCCACGACATGCACGGCCTGCCCGGCGTCATCGCGGGCGTCGCCGGCACGCTGCTGACCGCCTTCGCGGGCGTACGGGCCCGGGTGTACGCGGACCGCGCCACCGCCGTCGCCCTCGGCCTCGGCGCGCTGCCCCTGCTGCTGATCGCCGGCTCCGGCATCCTCGCCCCCGAGGCGGGGCAGGGACCGGGACGGCTCCAGTTCCTGCTCGGCTGCGTCACCGTCCTCGTCGCGTCCGTCGTCCTGGTCGTGCTCACCCCGAGCGGCGACGCGCCCTTCGTAGCGGCCACGTTCCTCGCGACCGTCGGCACCCTCGCGACCTTCGTCATGATCCTCACCGAGGCGTCGGCCACCGACACCGCCGCCGTCTGCGTCCCCGTCGCCGTCGGCCTCGTCGCCTTCCTGCCCGGCCTCTCCGCGCGCTTCGCCCGCCTCCCCATCGGCTACGCCTCGCCCCGCGCCGCGACGAACGACGCCTCCGACGGCACGTACGACGGGTTCGGCGCGCTCCCCGACCCCAACGCCGCCCCCGACGCCGAACCCGTCGACGCCGCGCGCATCGCCGCCCAGGCCCGCCGCGGCCACGAGATGCTCCTCGGCCTGGTCGGCGGCTGCGCGGCGGTCGTCGTCGGCTCCGCCGCCGTCCTCGGCTTCTCCGACACCGTCTGGGCGCAGCTCCTCGCCCTCACGGCCGGCCTCGCGACGCTGCTGCGCGCCCGCCTGTTCCGCTACACCTCCCAGGTCGTCTGCGCGCTCACCGCGGGCATCTCCGCGATCGCCCTGCTCATCCTGGGGCTCTCGCTGAACCCGCCCGCCGACCACCTCAGGGAACTGCTGGTGTACGGCGACCGCGGCGCCCTCGACATCCGTACGATCTGGCTCACCGCGAGCGTCGCCGCCGGCGCCGCCCTGATCACCGCGATCGGCCTGATCATCCCGCGCAAGGGCCTCTCCCCGTTCTGGGGACGCCTCCTCGACCTCGCCGAGGGCGCGGTGCTGCTCTCGCTGGTGCCGCTCTGCCTCGCCGTCCTCGACGTCTTCAGCGCGGCCCGCGCGCTCACCGGCTGACCACTGCGAGAGGCCCGCCCGGGGGCTGGTACCCTGGGCGATGGCCGTTTGTGTACGTGACCGCCGAAGCCCCTGGCTCGACGGTCGGCGCGCAACGGATCTCCCGCCTCCCGAGTAACGGAAGCTCCCCAGAGTATTCGACCTGGGGCACTCGGTGGCCACGAAGACTCACGAGGAGTACGCGTGTCGCTCGACGCCGCTACGAAGAAGCAGATCATGACCGAGTTCGGCACCAAGGAAGGTGACACCGGCTCCCCCGAGGTCCAGGTCGCCATGCTGTCGCGCCGGATCTCGGACCTGACCGAGCACCTCAAGCTCCACAAGCACGACCACCACTCGCGTCGTGGTCTGCTCATCCTGGTCGGGCAGCGCCGCCGCCTGCTCCAGTACCTGGCCAAGAAGGACATCCAGCGCTTCCGTGCGCTGGTCGATCGCCTGGGCATCCGCCGCGGTGCGGCCGGCGGCGCCAAGTAACACGCCGTGAAGGGAGCGGTTCCCACGTCCAGGGAACCGCACCCTGAGCCCGATGTA
>NZ_JBHZDA010000023.1:2743-5560 GCF_042755665.1 Streptomyces sp. NPDC059142 | reverse complement strand
CCGTACTCGTCGACGCCTAGCCACAGCTCCAGGCGCTCCAACGCGGGCAGTTCGGGGGGGGGGGGTTTGGCGCGCCCCGGCGGGGGGGGGGCGGGGGCCGCCAACAAACCCGCCTTCCGGGGCGCGGTACCCAGGACCCGGCACCCGCTCCCTTCGCCGTATGTACGGGGCCTCTCACGGGTACGTGATCTTCCGCGGCCCCCGTGCGCCCCGTACGGGGGCGGACCGGGCGCCTCGCCCGGGACGGCCGGAATGCCATCCCGAGGCCAAGCTCAGTAACCTGGACGCACGAGCACAACTGAAGAGGGGGAGCGACCTCCACCGCCGCCGGTCCTCGGTAGTGGCGCCCGGAAAGGCGCGGCCCATGCCGCCGCCCCGGGTGCTTCGATCGAAGACCGGCCCGCACCAAGGAGCGCTCCGCCGCCACGTCCCCTGCCACACGGGCACCGGACGAAGACGAGGAGAAATCACTAGTGGAGAACGAGACCCACTACGCCGAGGCCGTTATCGACAACGGAACCTTCGGCACCCGCACCATCCGCTTCGAGACGGGCCGGCTGGCCAAGCAGGCCGCCGGTTCCGCCGTGGCGTACCTGGACGACGACACCATGGTGCTGTCGGCCACCACCGCCTCCAAGAAGCCCAAGGACCAGCTCGACTTCTTCCCCCTCACGGTGGACGTCGAGGAGCGGCAGTACGCGGCCGGCAAGATCCCCGGCTCCTTCTTCCGCCGTGAGGGCCGGCCCTCCGAGGACGCGATCCTCACCTGCCGCCTCATCGACCGCCCGCTGCGCCCCTCCTTCAAGAAGGGCCTGCGCAACGAGATCCAGATCGTCGAGACGATCATGGCGCTCAACCCCGACCACCTGTACGACGTGGTCGCGATCAACGCCGCCTCCTGCTCCACGCAGCTCGCGGGCCTGCCCTTCTCCGGTCCGATCGGCGGCACCCGTGTCGCCCTGATCAAGGGCCAGTGGGTCGCCTTCCCGACCCACACCGAGCTGGAGGACGCCGTCTTCGACATGGTCGTCGCCGGCCGGGTCCTGGAGGACGGCGACGTCGCGATCATGATGGTCGAGGCCGAGGCCACCACGAAGACCATCCAGCTCGTCAAGGACGGCGCCGACGCGCCCACCGAAGAGGTCGTCGCCGCCGGTCTCGAAGCCGCGAAGCCCTTCATCAAGGCGCTCTGCAAGGCCCAGGCCGACCTCGCCGCCAAGGCCGCCAAGCCCACCGGCGAGTTCCCCGTCTTCCTCGACTACCAGGACGACGTCCTGGAGGCCCTCACCGCGGCCGTCCGGTCCGAGCTGGCCCAGGCGCTCACCATCGCCGGCAAGCAGGACCGCGAGGCCGAGCTGGACCGCGTCAAGGAGCTGGCCGCCGAGAAGCTGCTCCCGCAGTTCGAGGGCCGCGAGAAGGAGATCTCCGGCGCCTACCGCGCGCTGACGAAGTCCCTGGTCCGCGAGCGCGTCATCAAGGACAAGGTCCGCATCGACGGCCGCGGCGTCACGGACATCCGTACGCTCGCCGCCGAGGTCGAGGCCATCCCGCGCGTGCACGGCTCCGCGCTGTTCGAGCGTGGCGAGACCCAGATCCTGGGCGTCACCACCCTCAACATGCTCCGCATGGAGCAGCAGCTCGACACCCTCTCCCCGGTGACGCGCAAGCGCTACATGCACAACTACAACTTCCCGCCGTACTCGGTCGGCGAGACCGGCCGCGTCGGTTCGCCGAAGCGTCGCGAGATCGGCCACGGCGCGCTCGCCGAGCGCGCCATCGTGCCGGTGCTGCCGACGCGCGAGGAGTTCCCGTACGCGATCCGCCAGGTCTCCGAGGCGCTGGGCTCCAACGGCTCGACGTCCATGGGCTCGGTCTGCGCCTCCACCATGTCGCTGCTGAACGCCGGTGTGCCCCTCAAGGCCCCCGTCGCCGGTATCGCCATGGGCCTGATCTCCCAGGAGATCGACGGCAAGACCCACTACGTCGCCCTCACCGACATCCTCGGTGCGGAGGACGCCTACGGCGACATGGACTTCAAGGTCGCCGGTACGAAGACGTTCGTCACCGCGCTCCAGCTCGACACCAAGCTCGACGGCATCCCCGCCTCGGTCCTGGCCGCCGCGCTGAAGCAGGCCCGCGACGCCCGCCTCCACATCCTCGATGTGATGAACGAGGCCATCGACGTCCCGGACGAGATGTCCCCGAACGCCCCGCGGATCATCACCGTCAAGATCCCCGTGGACAAGATCGGCGAGGTCATCGGCCCCAAGGGCAAGATGATCAACCAGATCCAGGAGGACACCGGCGCCGACATCACGATCGAGGACGACGGCACCATCTACATCGGTGCCGCCGACGGACCGGCCGCCGAGGCCGCCCGCGCCACGATCAACGGCATCGCCAACCCGACCATGCCGGAGGTCGGCGAGCGCTACCTGGGCACGGTCGTCAAGACGACCACCTTCGGCGCGTTCGTGTCGCTGCTCCCGGGCAAGGACGGACTGCTGCACATCTCGCAGATCCGCAAGCTCGCGGGCGGCAAGCGCGTCGAGAACGTCGAGGACGTCCTCGGCGTGGGCCAGAAGGTCCAGGTCGAGATCGCCGAGATCGACCAGCGCGGCAAGCTCTCCCTCATCCCCGTGATCGAGGGCGAGGAGTCCGCGGAGTCCGAGGACGCGAAGGACGACGCTTCCCAGTGACATCCAGCTCCAGGACGAGGGGCCCGCCCCCCCCCCGGGGGCGGGGCGGGGCCCGCGCCACACCCCCCCCACACCGCGCGGACAACGGAGGGGCGCGGCCCCCTCACCCCCCCCCCCC
>NZ_JBHZDA010000023.1:0-2733 GCF_042755665.1 Streptomyces sp. NPDC059142 | reverse complement strand
CGTCTTTGTTTATTATCACAGAGCGCTCCACCCCCGCGCCCGCCCCCCCCCCCCCCCCCCCGGGCCCCCCCCCCCCCTCGCCCGTACCCAAACCCTGCTCAAGGGCGAGAACGGGATCGGCACGGTCCGCCGTACGACCCTCCCCGGCGGCCTGCGCGTGGTCACCGAAACCCTGCCGTCGGTGCGCTCCGCGACCTTCGGCATCTGGGTGCAGGTCGGCTCCCGCGACGAGACGCCCGCCCTCAACGGCGCCACGCACTATCTGGAGCACCTGCTCTTCAAGGGCACCAAGCGGCGCAGCGCCCTCGACATCTCCTCCGCGATCGACGCGGTCGGCGGCGAGATGAACGCGTTCACCGCCAAGGAGTTCACCTGCTACTACGCGCGGGTGCTCGACACGGATCTGCCGCTCGCCATCGACGTCGTCTGTGACATGCTCACCGGCTCACTCATCGAGGCGGCGGACGTCGACGCCGAGCGCGGGGTCATCCTCGAAGAGATCGCGATGACCGAGGACGACCCGGGCGACTGCGTCCACGACCTGTTCGCGCAGACCATGTTCGGCGACAGCCCCCTCGGGCGCCCCGTCCTCGGCACCGTGGACACCGTCAACGCCCTGGACCGCGACCGGATCAGCCGCTTCTACCGCAAGCACTACGACCCGACGCGTCTCGTCGTCGCCGCCGCGGGCAACGTCGACCACGCCACGGTGGTACGCCAGGTCCGCAAGGCGTTCGACCGCGCCGGCGCCCTCTCCCGTACGGACGCGGCCCCCGTCGCGCCCCGTGACGGCAGCCGCGCCGTACGGGCCGCGGGCCGCGTCGACGTGCTGAACCGCAGGACCGAGCAGGCCCATGTCGTGCTCGGGATGCCGGGCCTGTCCCGTACCGACGAGCGCCGCTGGGCCCTCGGCGTACTGAACACGGCGCTCGGCGGCGGTATGAGTTCCCGGCTCTTCCAGGAGGTACGGGAGAAGCGCGGCCTCGCCTACAGCGTCTACTCGTACACCTCGGGCTTCGCCGACTGCGGGCTCTTCGGGGTCTACGCGGGCTGTCGCCCGAACCAGGTGCACGACGTCCTGAAGATCTGCCGCGACGAGCTGGACCGGGTCGCGGCCGACGGACTCGCCGACGAGGAGATCGCCCGCGCCGTCGGCCAGCTCTCCGGCGCCACCGTCCTCGGCCTGGAGGACACCGGCGCGCTGATGAACCGCATCGGCAAGAGCGAGCTGTGCTGGGGCGCCCAGATGTCCGTCGACGAGATGCTGGGACGGATAGCGGCGGTCACCCCCGACGACGTACGCGCCGTCGCCCGCGATGTACTGGGACAGCGTCCGTCGCTGTCCGTCATAGGACCGCTCAAGGACAAGCAGGCCGCCCGCCTCGACGAGGCGGTCTCCTGACCGGGCCCACCGGCCGGGCCGTACCCCCGAAGGTGAAGGAAACAGAGCAATGAGCAAGCTGCGCGTGGCCGTTCTGGGCGCCAAGGGCCGTATCGGCTCCGAGGCCGTACGGGCCGTCGAGGCCGCCGACGATCTCGAACTGGTCGCCACCCTCGGCCGGGGCGACAAGCTGGAGAGCCTGGTGGAGGCCGGCGCCGAGGTCGTGGTCGAGCTGACCACCCCTGCCTCGGTCATGGGCAACCTCGACTTCTGCGTCCGCCACGGCATCCACGCGGTCGTCGGCACCACGGGATGGACCGACGAACGGCTCGCGCAGCTCCACACCTCGCTCGACGCCTCCCCGCGCACGGGCGTGCTGATCGCGGCGAACTTCTCCATCGGCGCGGTCCTCACCATGAAGTTCTCCGAGACGGCCGCCCGCTACTTCGAATCGGTCGAGGTCATCGAGCTGCACCACCCGAACAAGGCGGACGCGCCGTCCGGCACGGCCACCCGCACCGCCCAGCTCATCGCCGCCGCCCGGGCCCAGGCCGGCAGCGCCCCGCAGCCCGACGCGACGGTCACGGCGCTGGACGGGGCGCGCGGCGCCGATGTCGACGGCGTACCGGTGCACTCCGTACGGCTGCGCGGCCTTCTCGCGCACCAGGAGGTCATCCTGGGCGCCGAGGGCGAGACGCTCACCGTGCGCCACGACTCGCTGCACCACAGCAGCTTCATGCCGGGCATCCTGCTCGGCGTACGGCGCGTGGTCACCACCCCGGGGCTCACCGTCGGTCTCGAACACTTCCTCGACCTGAGCTGACCTCATGCGCGCGAAGATCACCTACTGTGTCACGGCCGCCGTCCTGGTCGTCTACTTCGTCCTGGTCGGCAGCCGCGGCGTGCTCCTGATCGAACACGGCACGGTTCTCACCGTCACCTTCGGTGTCGCGGTGCTGATCCTGCCCGCCATCGGTGTCTGGTTCCTCTGGATGAACACCCGGTTCGTCCAGCGGGCGAACCGGCTCGCCACGGAGCTGGAGGCCGAGGGAGGGCTGCCGGTCGACGAACTGGTCCGCACCCCGGGCGGCCGGATCGACCGCGACTCGGCGGACGCCGTCTTCGCGGCGCGCCGCGCCGAGACGGAGGACTCCCCGGACGACTGGCGCTGCTGGTTCCGGCTCGCGATCGCCTACCACGACGCCCGGGACACCCCGCGGGCCCGCAAGGCGATGCAGCGGGCCATCGCGCTCCACGACGGCAGACCCGTCCAGGCCTGACGCCGCGCCGTACGGGGCGGCCGACCTGCGTATACAGGCGCGACGAAGGGCGGGGCCCGGCCACCATGGCCG
>NZ_JBHZDA010000022.1:66744-86021 GCF_042755665.1 Streptomyces sp. NPDC059142 | reverse complement strand
TAGGAGGGCGTCGGCATCACGCGGATGTACGTGGGCTTCAGCGTGATGGTCTTGCCGGATGCCGCGTGGTGGAAGCTGAGGCCGCCCGGGTAGAATATCCGCCCGCGGATGTCGAGGCCGTCACCGGCCGTCGAGCCGATCGGCATGCTGAAGCCCTTGCGGTCCGTGTCCATCGCGAACGGGGTGATGGCCTCCAGCGTGATGCCCTCGCGCTCCATCCAGGCCAGCGCGTCGCCGCCCAGCGCGATCTGGGCGTCGCCCCACGGGGAGATGTACGCGCCCGGGAACGGGGCGGCGACGGGCGCCGCCCGGTGGGCGGTGGCCGGGTGCTGTGCGGTGGCCGCCCCGGCCGAGGTCAGGCCGAGCGGCAGGGAGAGGGCCGCGACAGCGGCGAGGACGGTGAGTCGTCGAAGGCCGTGCATAGGCATGAGAGGTTTCCTCTTCGTTCGATGCGGAACGGCCACGGGCGAGCGCCCTGCCTGGCCCAACAGGCGTGTCCGCCAAGCGATCTGATGAAGGTCCGAACACGCGTCTCCCTGTCGGGCCCGCCTATCCATGCATAGATATAAACCAGGACAAAGCACCGCTGAGCCGTACGGACGAAAACCGTCACGCGAAGGGGGCGCCCCGGACCGTACCGGCGCCCCAAGATCACCGGACACTCCACTCTGGGGGCCACACCCCCTCGGCACTGGAGAGACGCGCATGCCCCGAAACGCCCGGGAACCAGGAGCGCCACGATGCAACCGGTCGGCACGGCGGCGGCTCACCGCCCTCACCGTCGCCGTCGCCGCCCTCACCGCCGGGGCCCTCTCCGGCCCGTTCACCGGCACCGGAACGGCGGGCGGGCACATCGACTCCCCGTCGACGCTGCTCGACCCGGCCACGGACCTGACCGACGTCTACGCCTTCACCAGCCCCGAGAACGCGGACCTGGTCACCCTCATCGCCAACGTCCGCCCCTTCCAGACGCCGGGCACCGCCGCCAACGCGCTCGTGGACTTCCCGTTCGCGACCGGCGCGCGGTACGAGATCCACACGGACGCGGACGGCGACGGGGCACCCGACGCCACGTACCGCTGGACCTTCCGCGACGACGACCGGCGCCCCTTCCGCATGGGCCCCAAGGTCGGTCCGCTGCCGGTGACTTCGCTCGACGACCGGTCGCTCGGTGTGCGCCAGAAGTACACGCTGGAGAAGATCACGGCGGGCGGCGCCACGGAGACCCTGCTGCGTGACGCGATCGCCGCGCCCACCCACACCGGCATGTTCCTGATGCCGGCCTACGACCGGCTGCGCAACCAGGCGACCCGTGAACTGCCCGGCGGCGGGCGGACGCTGGCCACCCAGGCGGCGGACTCGTTCAAGTTCGACACCCAGGTCCTCGGCCCGTACGTACTGGGCACGCGCGGCCCCGTTCCGGGTTGGCTGCCCGACGCCCAGCCGCTGTCGGTGCTCAACGTCAACAGCATCGTGCTCCAGGTGCCCAAGCGGGACATCGCGCTGAAGGGCGACCCCCGGCGCAACCCGGTCGTCGGCGTCTGGGCCTCCGTCTCCCGTCCCGGCGCCGATCTGAACCGGAGCCTCGCCACGCAGGCCCCCACCTTCCGGCAGGTGGCCCGGCAGGGCAATCCGCACCTGCCGCTCGCGCTCTTTGGCACCACCGTCGGGCTGTCCGAACCCGGCGGCCCCGAGGACCGGTTCCAGACCCGCGCGCCCAAGGACGACCGGCAGGACGCCGCGTTCATGGCGGCCACCCTGGACCCCGTACCGCCGCACCGGTTCGAGAGCGCCCAGGGCCACACCGCGCCGGCCACCCCGCGCCTCGACATCCAGGCCCTGCTCATGAAGGGCATCTCCCAGGACAAGGCCAACGGTTCCGTCTTCGGCCTCGACCTCAACGCCCACACGATGAACGCCGACGCCGACCCGGCCCGCATCGTGCTCGCCGAGGAGCTGCGGCTGAACCTGACCACCCCGGTCACGGCCGCGCCGAAGACGTACGGGGTCCTCGACGGGGACCTCCAGGGCTTCCCGAACGGGCGGCGCCTCAACGACCACGTCGACGGGCCGCTGCTGCGGATGCTGGCGGGCGAGCCCGCGAAGCCCGCCCCCGCCGGGCTGGTGCCGGATCCGGTCGTCCGGCTGGAGCCCGCCGACGCGCAGGCCGTCTTCCCGTATCTCAACCTCCCCCACGCGGGCCCGTGAGGCGCCTCGTCGGCGCGGTGGGCGGAGCGGTGGCCGTGGCCGGGTGCGTGGCGGGGCTGCTCTGCCTCGGCCCCGCCACCGCCCGGCCGGAAGCCACCGCACCCGCCGCCGCCACCGGCCCCGCCACCACCGCCGGTACGGATGACGCGGGCCGTGCCCCTGGAGCAGGCGTCCGCGCCGGGGCCGGGGACACGGTCGGCGCCGCCCGCCGTCGCACGGAGGCGTTCCCCGGCGACCCGGCCGCCTGGTCGGGCCTCGCGCGCGCCGCGATCGAGCAGGCCCGCACCACCCTCGACGCGGGCCCGCTCGACACCGCCGACCGGGCGCTGCGCCGCTCTCTCGCCCTCGACGGCGACGCGAACTACGCCGCCGTGACCGGCCAGGGGATGCTCGCCAACGCCCGGCACGAGTTCGCCGCCGCGCGCGAGCACGGAGTGCGCGGTACGCGGATGGCGCCCGACCGTCCCGACGCCTACGCCGTCCTGGCCGACGCGGAGATCCAGCTCGGCCACTACCCGCAGGCCCGCGCCGCCGTGCAGCGGCTGCTCGACATCGCCCCGGCGAGCGCCGCGTACAGCAGGGCCGCGTACGACCTGGAGACGCACGGCAGGCCCGGGGACGCGGCCATCGCGCTCCGGCGGGCCGTCGACAGCGCGGCGACCCCGGACGAACGGGCCTTCGCGGAGGCCCGTCTCGGTGATCTGCTCGGCTCCGGTGGCGATCCGGACGCGGCGGAGCGCCACTACCGGCGCGCCCTGGACGCCGCCCCCGCGCATCCCTACGCGCAGGCGGGCATCGCCCGCGTGGCCGCCGCGCGCGGACGGACGGAGGAGGCCCGCGCCCGGTACGCGGAGCTGGTGGCGCGGACGCCGCTGCCCCAGTTCCTGCTGGAGGCGGTGGAGTTGCGCCGGGCGTCCGGGGATACGGGTCGCGGCGGCGAGGGGGCGGCGCTCGCGGCGCAGGTGCGGCTGGCGCGCGCCGACGGCGGCCCCGTCGATCCGCATCTCGCCCTCTACGCGGCCGATCACGGCGATCCCGGGGTGGCGGTGGAGCTGATGCGCAGGGAGTGGGCCCACACCCGGAGTGTCATCGTCGCCGACGCGCTGGGCTGGGCGCTGCACCGTGCGGGGCGGGACGCGGAGGCTCTTCCGTACGCGGTCCGCGCGGCCGGGACAGGATGGCGGAACGTCATGTTCCGCTATCACCGGGGCGTGATCGAGCAGGAGTTGGGGAGGCCGGAGGCGGCGCGCCATCTGCGCGAGGCCGCCGCCCTGAACCCGTACTACTCCCCGCCCGCTCCCCACCGCGCCGACCGGAACGGCTGATGCGGGGCCCGCGCCGTACGGCGCCCCTGCTGGCGTTCCTCGTCCTGCTGGTGCCGGCGGCCCTGCCGACGGCGGCCCACGCCCATCCGCTGGGCAACTTCAGCGTCAACCACCATGACGGGCTGCGGCTCTCGCCCGACGGGATCGAGGACACCGCCGTCGTCGACAGCGCGGAGATCCCCACCGCGCAGGACCGGGACGCCACGGACACCGACCGGAACGGCACGGTCTCCCCCGCCGAGGCCGCCCACCGGGCCGCCGGGCGGTGTGCGGAACTGGCGCGCCGTACCAGGGCCTCGGTGCGCGGCGAGCCCGTCGTCTGGCGTACCGGCAGCTCCGCCCTGACGTACGGGAAGGGGGCGGCCGGGCTGCCGGTCGCGCGGCTGACCTGCGTGCTGCGGGCCGGGGCCGCGCTCTCCCGGCCGGCCGACGTCACGTTCGCCTCGGGGGCGGACGTGGCGCGGACCGGCTGGAAGGAGATCACCGCCGTCGCCGGGGACGGGGTGCGGCTGGCGACGTCGTCCGTACCGGCGGAGAGCCCGAGCGAGGTGCTGCGGCGGTATCCGTCGGGCGGGGGCGCGCCGCCGCTCGACGTGACCGGTGCGACGTTCCGTACGGAGCCGGGCCCGGCGGACGGCCCGGCGGCGGCGTCCACGGAGGACATGGCGGACGCGGCGCCCGCCGTGCGGGCCGTGGCCGGGGACGCGGTCCTCTTCCCCGCGCTGGAGCACCGGCTCACCGCGCTGACCTCGGGCCGGGATCTCACCCTGCCGGTCGGCCTCCTCGCCGTGCTGCTGACCCTGCTGCTGGGCGCCGGGCACGCCGCACTCCCCGGCCACGCCAAACTCGCGGTCGCCGCCTGTCTGGCCCGCAGGGAGGGCGGTGTACGGGCGGCGCTGGCGGTCGGCGCGACGGTGACGGTGACCCACACGGCCGGGGTGCTGGCCATGGGGCTGGCGCTCACGGCGGGCGGCGGGTTCCTGGGCGAACGGCTGCTGGGATGGCTGGGAGCGGTCAGCGGCGCGGTGATCGCGGCGCTGGGCACGGTGCTGGTGGTGACGGCGGTACGTACGTTACGGACGGGACGCCCCGCCCCGCACCGGCACCACGGGCACGGGCATCACAGCCACGGACACGGGCACGGACACGGGCATCACCACAGCCACAGCCACAGCCACGGGACCAGTGCCGGTGCCGGTGCCGACGACCACGCCGGGCGCCGTCGCGGCGGGCTTCCCGCCCTTCTCGGCGTGGGGCTCGCGGGCGGGCTGGTGCCCAGCCCGTCCGCCCTGGTCGTGCTGCTCGGTGCCGTGGCCCTGAGCCGTACGTCCTTCGGGGTGCTGCTCGTCGTCGGCTACGGCCTCGGCATGGCGCTCACCCTGACCGCCGCCGGTCTGCTGCTCGCGGGCGGGGGCGGCCGGCTCGCCGCCCTGGGCGAGCGCCGCCTTCCCGCGCTGCGCCGCTACACCCCGTACGGCGCGGTGCTGACCGCACTCGCCGTCCTGACCGTGGGCATCGGCCTCACGCTGCGCAGCCTGCTCTGAGGCCGGTGCCCGGTGCGGGGGTCGCGGTCAGCCCAGGGCCGACTTGACGGCGTCCGCCAGGCGTCCCGCGACGGCGCGCGCCTGTTCGATGTCGGCGGCCTCGACCATGACGCGCACCAGCGGTTCCGTGCCCGAGGGCCGGAGCAGCACACGGCCCGTGGAGCCCAGGTCGCGTTCGGCCTCCGAGACCGCCGAGGCCAGTTCCGCGGAGGTGCGCACCCGGGCCTTGTCGACGTCGGGCACATTGATCAGCACCTGCGGCAGCCGGCTCATGACGCCCGCCAGATCGGCCAGCGTGCGGCCGGTCGCGGCGACGCGGGCCGCCAGCATCAGGCCGGTCAGGGTGCCGTCGCCGGTGGTGGCGTGGTCGAGGACGATGACATGGCCCGACTGCTCGCCGCCGAGGGCGTAGCCGTGCTCCTTCATCGACTCCAGGACGTAGCGGTCGCCGACCGCCGTCTCGACGAGCCGGATGCCCTCGCGCTCCATGGCCATCTTGAAGCCGAGGTTCGACATGACCGTGCCGACCACGGCGTCGCCCCGCAGGGTGCCCGCCTCGCGCATCGCGAGGGCCAGTACGGCGAGGATCTGGTCGCCGTCGACCTCCTGGCCGGTGCCGTCCACGGCGAGGCAGCGGTCCGCGTCGCCGTCGTGGGCGATGCCGAAGTCCGCGCCGTGCTCGACGACCGCCGCCTTCAGCAGGCCGAGGTGGGTGGAGCCGCAGCCGTCGTTGATGTTCAGGCCGTCCGGCTCGGCGCCGATGGTGACGACCTCGGCGCCCGCGCGGGCGAACGCCTCGGGCGAGACCCGGGCCGCCGCGCCGTGCGCCTCGTCCAGGACGACCTTGAGGCCGTCGAGCCGGTTGGGCAGCACCCCGATCAGATGTGCCACGTACTGATCGAAACCTTCGTCGTACGAGCGGACCCGACCGACACCGGCGCCGGTCGGCCGCGCCCACGGCTCGCCGGTGCTGTGCTGCTCGTACACCGTCTCGATACGGTCCTCCAGCTCGTCGGCGAGCTTGTGCCCGCCCCGGGCGAAGAACTTGATGCCGTTGTCGGGCATGGCGTTGTGACTCGCGGAGAGCATCACGCCGAGGTCGGCGCCCAGCACACCGGTGAGATACGCCACCGCGGGGGTGGGCAGCACACCGACGCGCAGGACGTCCACGCCCGCGCTCGCGAGACCCGCCACCACGGCGGCCTCCAGGAACTCGCCCGAGGCGCGGGGATCACGGCCGACCACGGCCGTGGGCCGGTGCCCCTCGAAGGTCCCCACCTCGCCGAGCACGTGCGCCGCCGCGACCGACAGACCGAGCGCCAGCTCGGCCGTCAGATCGGCGTTGGCGACACCGCGCACGCCATCCGTGCCGAAGAGTCGTCCCACAGCTCTCCCTCCGAGAAACGCCGGAGCGGCGCCGGTGCCGCCCCTGACGAAAGTGCGCCGAAAACGAAAGCGCTCCGAAATTGTTCCGAAAATGCGAAGCCCTGCACATACAGGTAAGCCCATTGAGCACCGGATGCACGCCTGTGCACCCTGAATGCTGTTATACGCCCGAGGCTCGCGATAAACGAACGCCCCGGCGGCACGGAGTGCCGCCGGGGCGAACGGTAGGCCGAAAGGCTGTGAAAACAGCCCGCGTGGCCGGGTCGCGTTTAGCGCTTGCTGTACTGCGGCGCCTTGCGGGCCTTCTTGAGACCGGCCTTCTTGCGCTCGACCGCACGGTCGTCGCGGCTCAGGAAGCCGGCCTTCTTCAGCGTGGCGCGGTTGTTGTCCACGTCCGCCTCGTTCAGCGAGCGGGCCACACCGAGGCGCAGGGCGCCGGCCTGGCCGGAGACGCCGCCACCGGAGATCCGGGCGATGACGTCGTAGCGGTTGTCCAGTTCGAGCACCTTGAAGGGCTCGTTGACCGCCTGCTGGTGCACCTTGTTGGGGAAGTACTCCTCAAGGGTGCGACCGTTGATCTTCCACTTGCCGGTGCCCGGGACGATCCGGACGCGGGCGATGGCGTTCTTGCGACGGCCCAGGCCGGCCGCCGGCTGCGGGTCGCCGAAGCGGCCCGCGAGCGACTCGGAGGTGTACTCACCCTCGACGGGGACCTCCGACTCGAAGGTCGTCACGGCGTCGAAGGTCTCTTCGACCTCGGCGCCTTCGACGGGGGTCTCTGCAGTGGTCTCGGCCACGATGCTCCTCAGATTTCTTTTCGTCTTAGGGGGTGGCCGGAACTACTGCGCGACCTGGGTGATCTCGAACGGCACCGGCTGCTGGGCAGCGTGCGGGTGCTGGTCGCCCGAGTAGACCTTCAGCTTCGAGATCATCTGACGGCCCAGGGAGTTCTTGGGGATCATGCCCTTGATGGCCTTCTCGACGGCCTTCTCGGGGTTCTTCGCCATCAGCTCGTCGTAGCGGACGGAACGCAGACCACCCGGGTAACCCGAGTGGCGGTACGCCATCTTCTGGGTCTTCTTGTTGCCGGACAGGTGCACCTTGTCCGCGTTGATGATGATGACGAAGTCACCGGTGTCAACGTGCGGCGCGTAGATCGGCTTGTGCTTGCCGCGCAGAAGGTTGGCGGCGGTGGTCGCCAGACGGCCCAGGACGATGTCCTGCGCGTCGATGATGTGCCACTGGCGCGTCACATCGCCGGGCTTGGGGCTGTACGTACGCACGGTCGTATGCCTTCGCTTCTTCAGTGATGAGGTTCCCGCAGCCCGCGAGGGATGTGGGACGGGTCCTGACAAGGCCACCCGGACGATCACGACAGCCCTGGTGATGCGACGGGGACGCAACCCGTGCACCTACCGCTGTCCATCGGCCCGGTGAACCGGCGTAAGGGCCCCTCGCGTGAGAACGACCAAGCCAATACGCATAACGAACCAGCAGAATACCGCCGCCGCCCCGTACGGGTCAAAACGGGGTCCACGCCCCCGGCACGCACCGGGGCGGCCCCGCCGTCACCGCGCCCGCACCACCCTGCGCTCGTCCCACACCGGCTCCGGCGTCTCCCGTACGACCCCGTCCGAGCCGAAGACCAGATAGCGGTCGAACGAACGAGCGAACCAGCGGTCGTGCGTCACCGCGAGCACCGTCCCCTCGTACGCCTCCAGACCCTCCTGGAGCGCCTCCGCCGACTCCAGGTCCAGGTTGTCCGTCGGCTCGTCCAGCAGCAGCGCCGTCGTTCCCGCCAGCTCCAGCAGCAGGATCTGGAAGCGCGCCTGCTGGCCGCCGGAGAGCTTGTCGAAGGGCTGGTCGCCCTGGCGCTCCAGCTCGTACCGGCGCAGCACGCTCATCGCGCCGCCCCGGTCCTTCGCGTGCTCCGTCCAGAGGATGTCGACCAGCGTGCGTCCCCGCAGCTCCGGGTGGGCGTGCGTCTGCGCAAAGTGCCCCGGCACGACCCGCGCGCCGAGCTTCCACTCCCCGCCGTGCCGGACGTCCTCGCCGGCCAGCAGCCGCAGGAAGTGCGACTTGCCGGAGCCGTTCGAGCCGAGGACGGCCACCCGCTCGCCGTAGAAGATCTCCAGCGAGAACGGCTTCATCAGGCCGGTCAGCTCCAGATCCTTGCAGGTCACCGCCCGTACGCCGGTACGGCCGCCGCGCAGCCGCATCGTGATCTCCTGCTCGCGCGGCGGCTCGGGCGGAGGCCCCGCCTCCTCGTACTTCCGCAGCCGGGTCTGGGCCGCCGCGTACCGGGACGCCATCTCGTGGCTGACCGAGGCCGCCTGCCGCAGATTGATCACCAGCCGCTTGAGCTGCGCGTGCTTCTCCTCCCAGCGCCGCTTCAGCTCCTCGAACCGCGCGAACCGCTCCCGCCGCGCCTCGTGGTACGTACCGAATCCGGCGCCGTGCACCCACACGTCGGAGCCGGCGGGGCCCGGCTCCACGCTGACGATCTTCTCGGCCGCCGTGGCCAGCAGCTCCCGGTCGTGGGAGATGAAGAGGACCGTCTTACGGGTCTCCTTCAGCTTCTCCTCCAGCCAGCGCTTGCCCGGCACGTCCAGATAGTTGTCCGGCTCGTCCAGCAGCAGCACCTCGTCGGGGCCGCGCAGCAGCGCCTCCAGCACCAGCCGCTTCTGCTCGCCGCCGCTGAGCGTGCGCAGGGCGCGGAACTGGGCCTTGTCGTACGGGATGCCGAGCGCCGCCGTCGTACAGATGTCCCAGAGGGTCTCGGCCTCGTAGCCGCGCGCCTCCGCCCAGTCGCTGAGCGCCTGCGCGTACGCCATCTGCGCGGCCTCGTCGTCGACCGTCATGATCGCGTGCTCGGCCAGGTCCACGGCCTCGGCGGCCTCCCGGATCCGCGGCTGCGCGACCGAGACCAGCAGGTCGCGCACCGTACGCTCGTCGCTCCCCGAGCCGTCGTCCCGCTGCGAGCCGACGAACTGGGACATCACCCCGAGCCCGCCGCTCACGGTCACCGTCCCCGCGTGCGGCTGGAGCTCCCCCGCGATCATCCGCAGCAGGGTCGTCTTGCCCGCGCCGTTCGCCCCCACGAGGGCGACGACGGTGCCCTCCGCGACGCGGAACGAGGCGTCGGCGAGCAGCACCCGCCCGTCGGGGAGGTAGTACTCCAGGTGCGCGGCCTCTACATGTCCCATGCTCCGCATTGTCGACGCAGGCGGGGCCAGGACCCAAACCGGTTTCCGTGCTCCCCTTCCACCTCACCCGCCCCACCCGTCCCACCGGGCCCGTTTCCCGGCCGGATGCGCGGGGCAGGACGCACGCGCGCGCGAGGCCCGGCGGGGCTTAAACTGCGCGGCATGAGCTTTGGGCATGGGCAGGGGGGGCAGGGCCCTTCGTGGGGCGGCCCCGGTTCACCGGACCACGATCCGTACGGGGCACGGCAGTCGCAGGGCGGTTACGGATCCCAGGACCCGTACGACCCGCCGGCATCGGACGCGTACGGCACACAGACACCCGACTGGGCGGCGCTGGCCGACGCGTCCGCCGCCCGCAGCCGCCGCAAGCGCTGGCTGCTGGTCGGCGGCGGTGTGCTCGCCACGGGCGCCGTCGCCGCGATCGTCGCGACGGCGGTCGTCTCGATGAACGGCACCGGCGGCGGGGGCGACGGCCCGGAGAACACGGCGGGCCAACTCCCCACCTCCTCCACCGATCTGCCGACCCAGGACGGCGAGCCCGCCCCCTCCTTCCCGTCGGCGGAGCCGCTGCCGCCGCCGGATCCGAAGGACTTCATATCCAGCGCCGACAAGGACAAGGCGCCACTCGGCGAGGACACCCTCTTCCCCGGCAAGAAGATGACGATGGGCGACCGCGTCTACCTCAAGGGCGCCACGACCTCCACCACCAACTGCGCCGCCGCCACCCAGGGCGCGCTGGGCTCCGTCCTCGCGTCGAACAGTTGCGACCAGGTCATCCGTGCCACGTACCAGAAGGACGGGGTGGCCGTCACGGTCGGCGTCGCCGTCTTCGAGCGGGAGGCGCAGGCGCTGAAGGCCAAGGACCAGGCGCAGGGCGGTATCGCCTCGCTCTCCGGCGGCGGCGTCGACACCTTCTGCCGGGCGCCCTCGATCTGCCTCAAGACCACCAACTCCTACGGCCGGTACGTGTACTTCACCGTCGGCGGCTTCACCAGCGGCAAGAACGTCGCCGAGAGCGACAAGAACGTCTACGCGAGCTGCGCCGACCTCGCGGAGTTCACCTTCCGCCAGATCCTCGGCCGGGGTCAGGCGCAGGCGTCGGCGGCGGCCACGGAGCCCGTAACCCCGTAGCCCCTCCCGCGTTCATCTGGGTATGTTTCACAGAGACTGCACAGAATGATCACGGGGGAGAGCCGATGACGGCCGTCAGAGTCACCGTGGTGGTACCGACGTACAACTCGGGACCCCACATCGAGCCGCTCGTCGACTCGCTGCTGCGGCAGACCATGCCGCGCGACGCGTTCGAGGTCCTGTTCGTCGACGACGGTTCGACCGACGGGACCCCGGCGCGCCTCGCCGAACTCGCCGCCGAGCACCCCCACTTCCGTACGGTCTCCATCCCCAACTCCGGCTGGCCGGGACGCCCCCGCAACGTCGGCGTGGAGCAGGCGAACGGCGCGTACGTGCAGTTCGCCGACCACGACGACCGGCTGTCGCCCGAGGCGCTGGAACGGCTGTACGCGATGGCCGAGCGCAACGGCTCCGACATCCTCATCGGCAAGGTCGCGAGCAACTTCCGCGCCAGGGGCGTCCCGTACGCCCTGATGAGCCGTACGCGCGAGTCCTGCACGGTGTGGAACGCGCCGCTGATCGACAGCCTCACCCCGCACAAGATGTTCCGCACCGCGTTCCTGCGCGAGCACGGCATCGTGCACCCCGAGGGGCCGTGGATCCTGGAGGACCAGCTCTTCATGGCCCGCGCCTACCTCAAGGCGTCGGTCGTCTCCGTCCTCGGCGACTACGTCTGCTACACGTACTGGGCGCGCGACGACGCCTCCAACGCCGGTACGACGGCCATCGACCCGCGGTACTTCTACGGCAATCTGCGGCAGATCCTGGCCACCGTCGTCGCCGGTACGGAACCGGGGCCCGCGCGCGACCGGCTGCTGCGCCGCTTCTACCGGGTCGAGCTGCTGCACCGGCTCGGCGTGGAGCCCGAGGGCCCGCCGACCGACCCGCCGTTCCGGGACGACCCGTTCGACGCCGTCCGGGAGCTGGCCGAGGAGTTCATGACCGACGGCGTGCACGACGGACTGCCGGTCCTCCACCAGGTCCGCTCGACGCTGCTGCGCGCCGACAGGCCCGCCGAACTCACCGAGTTCACCCGCCGCCAGCGGGAGCTGCGGGCCCTCTGCACGGCCGACCCCACGGCCTGGAACCGCGACCGGCTCAAGGCGTCCTTCACCGCCCGCTTCGAGGAACACCCGGGAGACCCCGGGCTGTTGCTGGCGCGGCGCGGCGAACGGTACTTCCTCGCCCCGTCGCTGACCGACGGCGTGCTGGCGGAGCCCGTCGAGGTGACCGACGCGCTCGGCACGTTCAAGGCGGACGTCCTGCTGCGCCACACGGAGACCGCGCACGTGTGGCCGGTGGAGCGCGCGACCTCCCTCGTCCTGGAGGAGCACGAGGGGGCGCCCGGGGACGACGGCACGGTCCTGGTCCGCCCCGTCGTCCGAGGCACCCTCACCGTGGACCCGCTGCGCGCGGCGGGCGGCAGCCCGCTGGACGACGGCGCGTGGGAGGTACGGGTACGGCTCAGCGGCGCCGGGTTCGACCGGTACGCGACCGTGCTCGACGCCGGAGGCCGGCCGCTGACCGTACGCCGTACCGACCAGCCCCCGGCCGGCGTCAAGGTCAGCGTCGTCGTCCGCACGGCGCGCCCCGGACGGACGGCGGGCACCGCCGCGGACGTCGTACGCACCACGGGCGCCGCCGCGGACGCCCTGCGCCGCACCCTCGACTCGCTGGCCGCGCAGACCCTGCCGCCCGCCGCGTTCGAAGTGATCGTGACCGAGGACCGCGACACCGGGCTCGCCGACGCGACCGGGGCGTACGTCCTCTTCCTGGAGCCCGGCACGGAGGTGGACGCCGACGCGCTGGAGCGGCTGTACGCGTACGGCGTCGAGCACGACGCGGACATCGTCGCCGGGAAGCCCGCGGGCCGGGGCCGACCCGTCCCGCACGCGCTGTTCACCCGGGACCGGCCACGGGCCACTCTCGCCAAGGACCCGCTGGCCGACAGCCTCGGCGCGGACAAGCTCTTCGACCGGGCGTTCCTCGCCCGGCACGGTCTGCGCTTCACCACGGTGCCGGAGACGGGCGTCGGGGGCCGGGAGACCCTGGCCGAGCAGGCGTTCACCGCCGAGGCGACCGTCCTGGCGGGCCGTACGGCCGTGCTCGGCGGGCCGGTCTGCTTCCGGTACGGCCCGGCGCCCGAGGGGCCCGGGGCGGTGCCCGGCGCGTTCTACCCGGCGCTGCGGACGCTGATGGCCCGGATCGACACGCTGACCGGGCCGGGCGCCGCGCGCGACCGGCTGCACCGGCGCTGGCTGCGACTGGAGCTGCTGGACCGGCTGAGCGGGACGGAACTGCTCGACCTCGACGACTCCGCCCGCCGCGTCCTGTTCGACGCGGTCCGCGAGGTCGTCGACGACGGCCTCTCCCCCACCGCGGGCGCGGCGCTGCCCGCCGTACGCCGGGTCGCGCTCGCACTGATCACCGACGGCCGCCCCGACGCGCTCACGGCGCTCGCGCGCTGGGAGACCTCGATCGCCTGCCAGGCACGGCTGGACCGGGTGGGCCGCCCGGACGACGCGACGCTCCTGGTCACCTTCACCGCGCGGCTACGGACGGCGGAGGGCCCGCTGGACGTGTCGCCGCCGGACGGGGAGGCGCGCCGCTTCCTCGCCCCGGTGGGGCTCGACGGGCCGCTGCCGGACCTCTTCGCCCGCGAACCGCTCACCTCGGGCGCGCACCCCGACCGGGCGTCCGCCGTGCTGGTGCTGCGCGCCCGCGAGAGCGGCAAGGAGCACCGGGTGGCCACGGAGTGCACCGTCGCCTTCACCGGGGGCAGCGGGCTGAGCATCACGGGGACGGCGTCGCTCACGGCGGCCGGTCTGCGCGCCGGTGTGTGGGACGCCTCCGTACGGCTGACCGCGCTCGGCTGGACGAAGACCGCCCGGCTCGGCGCGCACCGGGGCCCCGACGTGCCCGGGGAGCCGCCGGCGGCGGACCGGATCGCCCCGTACTGGACCACGCCCGGCGGGGAGCTGTCCTTCCGCGTCACCGCACCGCGCCCGGCCGGTCCGCGGCCCCGCGTACTGCTGCACCGGGTGAGCCGCCGGCTACGCGGCGCGAACCAGCCCCAGGGCCGCTGAGAAAGCCGGGCCGCGGGCCGGGCGGGACGTTGCGGACACGCCCTAGCAGCCCGCGCAGCCGCCCAGCGTGCGCTTGTTGCGTGCCTGGCGGTTGCGCGCGCCCAGCAGCTCGTCGGCGGGGTAGCCGACCTCCTCCAGCGTCAGCCCGTGCGGCCGTACGACATGCACCGCCGAGTCCCTCACGCCCGCGGCCAGGACCTTCGCCGGCCACTCCACCGGCCGGTGGCCGTCGCCCACGAAGAGCAGGGCGCC
This sequence comes from Streptomyces sp. NPDC059142, assembly GCF_042755665.1. NCBI lineage: Bacteria > Bacillati > Actinomycetota > Actinomycetes > Kitasatosporales > Streptomycetaceae > Streptomyces > Streptomyces sp. NPDC059142. The sequence goes on along the minus strand of NZ_JBHZDA010000022.1, from coordinate 71,883 downwards.
CACCAGCGAGCGCACCATGTTGTGGCAGAAGGCGTCGGCGCGCACGGTCGCGGTGACGACCCCGCTCGCGTCCCGCTCCCACTCCAGCCGCTGGAGCGTCCGGATCGTCGTGGCGCCCTCGCGCCGCTTGCAGTACGCCGCGAAGTCGTGCTCGCCGAGGAGCCCGGCCGAGGCGGCGTTCATCGCCGCCACGTCGAGCGGCCAGTCGTGCCAGAGGACATGGCCGCGCAGCAGCGGGTCGACGCCTCCGGGGTGGTCGGTGACGCGGTAGGCGTACCGCCGCCAGATCGCCGAGAAGCGCGCGTTGAAGCCGGGCGGCGCCTCCTCGGCCTTCCAGACCCGTACGTCGTGCGGCAGCCGCCCGGCGAGGCGCCGCAGCAGCCGCTCGCCGTGCTCGGCCCAGACGTCCAGCGGGAGATCCACATGGGCGACCTGGCCGCGCGCGTGCACGCCCGCGTCGGTCCGTCCGGCCACGGTCAGGTCGTACGTACGGGAGGAGCGCGTCACGGTGCGGAGCGCGTCCTCGATCTCGCCCTGGACCGTGCGCCGGGTGCGCTGTCTGGCCCAGCCGGAGAAGTCCTTGCCGTCGTAACTGAGGTCCAGCCGTATCCGTACGTGCCCGGCCGCCGGGCCCTCGGGGTTCTCGGCGCCGTCGGGGCCCTCGGCCCTCCCGGGGCCCGCGGGGTTCTCGCTCACCTGCACACCTGTCCGATCGTCTTCCAACGGAACAACGGAACGGGCCCGCCCCCATGAGGGAGCGGACCCGTCCGTACAGCCGACCGCGGACTCAGGCGTCCTTGGACTCGGCCTCGTCCTTGGCCTCGGCGGGCTTGGCGTCCTCGACGGTCTCGGCCGGAGCCTCGTCCTTCTTGAGGGCGTCTTCCTTCACCGCGCGCTTGGTCGCGGCCTCGGCCTCACCGGTGGCCTCCTGCGCCACGGTCAGGGCCTCGACCAGCTCGATGACCGCCATCGGGGCGTTGTCGCCACGACGGTTGCCGATCTTGGTGATACGCGTGTAACCACCGGGGCGGTTCTCGTACCGCGGCGCGATCTCGGTGAAGAGCGTGTGGACGACGCTCTTGTCCGTGATCGACTGGAGCACCAGGCGACGGTTGTGGATGTCGCCCTTCTTCGCCTTGGTGATGAAGCGCTCCGCGACCGGACGCAGGCGGCGGGCCTTGGCCTCGGTCGTGGTGATGCGGCCGTGCTCGAAGAGCGACTTCGCGAGGTTCGCGAGGAGCAGCTTCTCGTGCGCGGCGCTGCCGCCCAGACGGGCACCCTTGGTGGGCTGCGGCATGGTGTTTCTCCTTGGGTCTGCACCGGCCGTATCAGGTACCGGTGTCAGTTCCCGCGAGGCGGTCGCCCCGCGGAAGCGAAATCAGCCCGGTGCCGTCCGGATCCGGTCGGCACCGAGCGTGACGGATCAGTACTGCTCGGTCTCCACGAACCCGGCGTCCGCGTCGTCCTCGGCGCCGAAGGCGTCCGCGGCGGCGGTCGGGTCGAATCCGGGCGGGCTGTCCTTGAGCGCGAGGCCCATACCGGCCAGCTTCGCCTTGACCTCGTCGATCGACTTGGCGCCGAAGTTGCGGATGTCGAGCAGGTCCGCCTCGGAGCGGGCCACCAGCTCGCCCACCGAGTGGATGCCCTCGCGCTTGAGGCAGTTGTACGACCGAACGGTGAGCTCCAGCTCCTCGATCGGCAGGGCGAGATCGGCGGCGAGCGCGGCGTCCGTGGGCGACGGGCCCATGTCGATGCCCTCGGCGTCGATGTTCAGCTCGCGCGCGAGACCGAACAGCTCGACCAGCGTCTTACCGGCGGACGCCATGGCGTCGCGGGGCCGCATGGCCTGCTTGGTCTCGACGTCGACGATCAGCTTGTCGAAGTCGGTGCGCTGCTCGACACGGGTCGCCTCGACCTTGTACGTGACCTTGAGCACCGGCGAGTAGATCGAGTCGACCGGGATCCGGCCGATCTCCTGGCCGACCTGCTTGTTCTGGACGGCGGAGACATAGCCGCGACCGCGCTCGACGGTCAGCTCCATCTCCAGCTTGCCCTTGCCGTTGAGCGTGGCGAGGACGAGGTCCGGGTTGTGCACCTCGACACCGGCCGGCGGCGCGATGTCGGCGGCCGTGACCAGGCCGGGGCCCTGCTTGCGCAGGTACATCACGACCGGCTCGTCGTGCTCCGAGGAGACGACGAGCTGCTTGATGTTGAGGATGAGGTCGGTCACGTCCTCCTTGACGCCCGGCACGGTGGTGAACTCGTGCAGGACCCCGTCGATCCGGATGCTGGTGACAGCGGCACCGGGGATCGAGGAGAGGAGCGTACGGCGGAGCGAGTTGCCGAGGGTGTAGCCGAAGCCCGGCTCCAGCGGCTCGATCACGAACCGGGAGCGGTATTCGTCGACGACCTCTTCGGTCAGCGACGGACGCTGAGCGATAAGCATGGGTGATTCCTTCAGTTGGGGACGCCCGCTATTTGACGTCCATCAATACTGACAAGGGTACGGGCGGCACGACGCGAAAGCGCCGTACCGCCCGCAACCTCAAGACGGCCGAGCCTCAGACGCGGCGGCGCTTGGGGGGACGGCAGCCGTTGTGCGGGGTGGGGGTGACGTCCTGGATCGAGCCCACCTCCAGGCCGGTGGCCTGGAGCGAGCGGATCGCGGTCTCACGGCCGGAGCCGGGACCCTTGACGAAGACGTCGACCTTGCGCATGCCGTGCTCCTGCGCGCGGCGGGCGGCCGACTCGGCGGCCATCTGCGCGGCGAAGGGGGTGGACTTGCGCGAGCCCTTGAAGCCGACGTGGCCGGCGGAGGCCCAGGAGATCACGTTGCCCGAGGGGTCCGTGATCGAGACGATCGTGTTGTTGAACGTGCTCTTGATGTGGGCGTGCCCGTGAGCGACGTTCTTCTTTTCCTTGCGGCGCACCTTCTTGGCAGCGCCCTGACGACCCTTGGGGGGCATCTGTTTCTCCTACAGGGAGGTGGTCGGTCCTACAGCGAAGACCGCTGGTGAGCGTCCGGCTGAGGACTACTTCTTGCCCGGCTTCTTCTTGCCGGCGATCGCGCGACGCGGACCCTTGCGGGTACGGGCGTTCGTGCTGGTGCGCTGACCGTGCACCGGCAGGCCGCGGCGGTGACGCAGACCCTGGTAGCAGCCGATCTCGACCTTGCGGCGGATGTCGGCGGCGATCTCGCGACGGAGGTCACCCTCGGTCTTGAGGTTGGCGTCGACGTACTCGCGGATCTTGACGAGGTCTTCCTCGGCAAGGTCACGGACGCGGATGTTCGCGTCGACGCCGACGGCGGCGAGGGTCTCCTTGGACCGGGTGCGCCCGATACCGAAGACGTAGGTGAGGGCGACCTCGACGCGCTTGTCGCGCGGGAGGTCAACGCCTGCGAGGCGTGCCATTCATGGCTCCTGATGTGTCGGAGGTCTACCGCAGTGTCTGCCCCGGCTGCCGTACGGAGTCCGTACGGTCCGGGTCCCCGGCCTCCGCCGGAGGTGTCGGTCCCACCGTGTGGGAGCCGGACACTGCGTCATTACGTTTGCTCGCGTCGCGCGAAGTACTGCGAGGTGCGGGGGGTCTTGCGTCAGCCCTGGCGCTGCTTGTGGCGCAGGTTGTCGCAGATGACCATGACCCGACCGTGACGGCGGATCACCTTGCACTTGTCGCAGATCTTCTTGACGCTCGGCTTGACCTTCATGGGATTGAGGTTCTCCGGGTCAGTGCGTACGCCCCGGTGAAGGGACGTCCACAAGATCTACTTGTATCGGTAGACGATCCGGCCACGCGTCAGGTCGTACGGAGACAGCTCCACCACGACCCGGTCATCGGGAAGGATCCGGATGTAGTGCATCCGCATCTTGCCGCTGATGTGCGCGAGGACCTTGTGACCGTTCTGCAGCTCCACCTTGAACATGGCGTTCGGGAGGGACTCGATCACGGTGCCCTCAATTTCGATGGCACCTTGCTTCTTGGCCACGCTTCGCCCTTCGAATCGGCTACCTTGATCGATTCTGGCAGTCGCATGAAGACACACGGGTACACCAGAGCCGACGCGTCAGTCTACGGGAGCCCACTCGAAAAGACGAATCCGTTCAGTTTGCCCACCGTGGAAGATCTTTAAGCAAGTGCCTCAGGCGAGGGGATCCGGCGCGGCCGTCACGCCCAGCTCCGCCAGCTTCGCCTTCCCGCCGTCGGGGGCGGTCAGGACGAGGGGGCCCTCCTCCGTCAGCGCCACCGAGTGCTCCCAGTGCGAGGACCAGGTCCCGTCGGTCGTGATGACCGTCCAGTCGTCCTCCAGCACCTCGGTCCTGGGCGTGCCCAGGGAGACCATCGGCTCGATCGCCAGGCAGAAGCCGGGGATCAGCTTGGGGCCCTTGCCGCGCTTGCGCGTGACGTAGTTCAGCAGGTGGGGGTCCATGTGCATCTCGGTGCCGATGCCGTGGCCGCCGTACTCCTCGATGATCCCGTACTTGCCGCCGCCGGGGCGCGGCTGGCGCCTGATGTACGTCTCGATCGCGCGGGAGACGTCGATCAGCCGGTTGCCGGCGCGCATGGCCGCGATACCCGCCCACATCGACTCCTCGGTCACCCGGGACAGCTCGACCAGCTCCGGAGCGTGTCCGGTGCCGACGAAGGCCGTGAAGGCCGCGTCGCCGTGCCAGCCGTCGATGATCGCGCCCGCGTCGACGGAGATGATGTCGCCGTCCTTGAGGACGGTCCTGTCGTCGGGGATGCCATGGACGACCACCTCGTTGACCGAGGTGCAGATCGTCGCGGGGAACCCGCCGTACCCGAGGAAGTTCGGCTTCGCGCCGTGCTCGGCGAGCACCTTGCGGGCGACCTGGTCGAGATCCCGGGTGGTCGCGCCGGGCACCGCCGCCTCGCCGGTGGCCGCGTGCACGGCGGCGACGACCAGCCCCGCCTCGCGCATCTTCGCGATCTGCTCGGGGGTCTTGATCTCCACCATGCCTGTGCCTTCCACCTGACTGTCAGAGAATCGATACGCCGGGGCCCTGGCCCCGCGGTGCCTGCTCAACAGTACGGCCGTGGTGCCCGAGGGCACCCACGCCCGGAAGGTGCCTGGTGTGGTGTGGGGGGGCCCCGGGAGGCCAGCGAGGGCCGGTCGCG
>NZ_JBHZDA010000022.1:46373-66734 GCF_042755665.1 Streptomyces sp. NPDC059142 | reverse complement strand
GTCACCCCATCCCCCGCGGGGGGGGCCCCCCCCCCCCCCCCCCCCCGTACTGGTCACTGCTGGGGCGTGCGGGAGCCCGGTCAGGCCTGCGAGGCCGGATCGCGCTCCAGCGCCGCCATCGCGCGCTCGGTCACCTCGGTGACCTTGCCCAGCGCGGAGATCGTCACGACCAGGTTCTGGGCCCGGTAGTGGTCGATGATCGGCTCGGTCTGCGTGTGGTAGACCTCCAGCCGGGTCCGTACGGTCTCCTCGGAGTCGTCGTCCCGCTGGTACAGCTCGCCGCCGCAGGCGTCACAGACGCCCTCCTTCTTCGGCGGGCTGTACGTCACGTGGAAGACGTGCGAGCTGTCGTTGCGGCAGATGCGCCGGCCGGCGATCCGCTTCACGACCTCCTCCTCGGGGACCTCCAGGTCCAGCACGGCGTCGAGGTGCACGCCGTCCGCCGTGAGCGCCTTGTCGAGCGCCTTCGCCTGCGACACGTTGCGCGGGAAGCCGTCCAGCAGGAAGCCGTTCTCGGCGTCCGGCTGGGCCATGCGGTCCTGCGCCATCGCGATGGTGACCTCGTCGGGCACGAGATTCCCGGCGTCCATGTACGCCTTCGCCTGTTTGCCGAGGTCGGTGCCCTGGCTGATGTTGGCGCGGAACAGGTCGCCCGTGGAGATGTGCGGGATCGACAGGTTCTTGGCAAGGTACGCGGCCTGCGTTCCCTTGCCGGCACCGGGCGGTCCGACGAGGACGATTCGCATCAGCGGAGGAACCCTTCGTAATTGCGCTGCTGAAGCTGGCTCTCGATCTGCTTGACGGTCTCCAGTCCCACACCCACGATGATCAGGATGCTCGTCCCGCCGAACGGGAAGTTCTGGTTCGCACCGCCGAAGCCCGCCAACGCCATCGTCGGTACGAGAGCGATCAGCCCCAGGTACAGCGAGCCCGGCCAAGTGATCCTGTTGAGCACGTAGCTCAGATACTCGGCCGTGGGCCGGCCTGCCCGGATACCCGGGATGAACCCACCATACTTCTTCATGTTGTCGGCGACTTCTTCGGGGTTGAACGAGATCGCCACGTAGAAGAACGCGAAGAAAACGATCAGCAGGAAGTACGTCGCGATGTAGTACGGGTGGTCGCCCTTGACGAAGTGGGCCTCGATCCAGGTCTTCCACGCCGAGTTCCCGCTGGAGAACTGCGCGACCAGAGCCGGGATGTAGAGCAGCGACGACGCGAAGATGACGGGGATCACACCCGCCTGGTTCACCTTCAGCGGGATGTACGTCGACGTGCCGCCGTACGAGCGGCGGCCGATCATGCGCTTCGCGTACTGCACGGGGATACGGCGCTGGGCCTGCTCGACGAAGACGACGAGGCCGACCATCACGAAGCCGATCAGGATGACCGTGCCGAACTCGATCCAGCCGTCGGCGAGCGTGCCGCTCTGCTTGATGGCCCACAGCGCGCCGGGGAAGCCCGCGGCGATGGAGATGAACATGAGGATGGACATGCCGTTGCCGATGCCGCGGTCGGTGATCAGCTCACCGAGCCACATGACGGCCGCGGTGCCCGCGGTCATGGTGATCACCATGACGACCGTGACGAAGATCGACTGGTCGGGGACGATCTGCGACGCGACCGGGCAGCCGCTGAACAGCGCGCCGCTGCGTGCGGTGGCCACCAGCCCGGTGCCCTGGAGCACGGCGAGGGCGACGGTCAGATAACGGGTGTACTGAGTGATCTTCGCCTGGCCGGACTGGCCCTCTTTCTTGAGGGCCTCCAGCCGGGGGATGACCACGGTCAGGAGCTGCAGAATGATGCTCGCGGTGATGTACGGCATGATGCCGAGCGCGAAGATCGTGATCTGCAGCAGCGCCCCGCCGCTGAACATGTTCACCAAGCCGAACAGGCTGTTGTTGCCCTTCTGGGCCGCGTCGACACAGATCTGGACATTGGCGTAACTGACACCGGGCACGGGCACATGCGCCCCGAGCCGGTACAGCACGATGATGCCGAGCGTGAAGAGCAGCTTCTTGCGCAGGTCGGGCGTCTTGAACGCCCGGGCGAACGCGGTGAGCACGGTGCCTCCTGCGACCCCCGCGCTACTGCGTCAGAGGTGACGGTATTGAGGATCGACGGATACGGAACGAACGGGTCCCGGAGCGCGAACCCCGGGTCCGGGGAGCGAGCCCCCGGCTTCGTACAGCAACAATGCACGCCACCTTACCGGCGACAGTGCCCCCCTAGGAACGACCAACCGGGGATGCCCCTTGGAAGAGGCATCCCCGGTCGGGTGTTCAGGCCATCGAGTTGTCTCAGACGAGCTCGGTGACGGTGCCGCCGGCGGCGGCGATCTTCTCCTTGGCGGAGCCGGAGACGGCGTCGACCGAAACCTGCAGCGCCACGGTGATCTCGCCCTGGCCCAGGACCTTGACGAGGCTGTTCTTGCGTACCGCGCCCTTGGTGACCAGGTCGGCCACCGTGACCTCGCCACCCTCGGGGTAGAGGGCGGAGAGCTTGTCCAGGTTCACCACCTGGTACTCGGTGCGGAACGGGTTCTTGAAGCCCTTCAGCTTCGGGAGGCGCATGTGGAGGGGCATCTGCCCACCCTCGAAGCGCTCCGGAACCTGGTAACGGGCCTTGGTGCCCTTGGTACCACGACCTGCGGTCTTACCCTTGGACGCCTCACCACGACCCACACGGGTCTTGGCGGTCTTGGCGCCCGGGGCAGGACGGAGGTTGTGGGCCTTCAGCGGGCCGTTGTTGTCGGCCATGTCAGTCGACCTCCTCGACCGTGACGAGGTGCCGCACGGTGTTGGCCATGCCGCGGAACTCGGGACGGTCCTCCTTGACCACCACGTCGTTCAGGCGCTTCAGCCCGAGCGAACGCAGCGTGTCACGGTGGTTCTGCTTGCTGCCGATGTACGACTTCGTCTGCGTGATCTTGAGACGGGCCATCACGCACCCGCTCCCGCACGCGCACGGAGCAGAGCGGCCGGGGCGACGTCCTCAAGGGGCAGACCGCGGCGGGCCGCGATCTCCTCGGGACGCTGCAGACCCTGGAGGGCCGCCACCGTCGCGTGCACGATGTTGATCGCGTTGTCCGAGCCGAGCGACTTCGACAGGATGTCGTGCACGCCCGCGCACTCCAGCACGGCGCGCACCGGGCCACCGGCGATCACACCGGTACCGGGGGACGCCGGCTTGAGCAGAACGACGCCCGCCGCCTTCTCGCCCTGGATCGGGTGAGGGATGGTGCCCTGGATACGGGGGACCTTGAAGAAGTGCTTCTTGGCCTCCTCCACACCCTTGGCGATGGCGGCCGGCACCTCCTTGGCCTTGCCGTAACCGACACCTACGGTGCCGTCACCGTCGCCCACCACGACCAGCGCGGTGAAGCTGAAGCGACGACCACCCTTCACAACCTTCGCGACACGGTTGATCGCGACGACGCGCTCAACGTAAGCGGTCTTCTCGGCGGCAGCGCCACCGTCGCGACCCTTCCGGTCCCGCCGCTCGCCGCCACCGGCACCGCTTCCGCGGCGCTGGGGTCCAGCCATTGGATTTACCTCTCTCTGTTACGTCCGTTAGTCCCGGAACCGGGGCCTAGAACTTCAGCCCGGCTTCGCGGGCGGCGTCAGCCAGAGCGGCAATGCGCCCGGCGTACCTGTTGCCACCACGGTCGAACACGACAGCCTCGACACCCGCGGCCTTGGCGCGCTCGGCGACCAGGGCGCCGACCTTCTGCGCCTGGGCGCTCTTGTCGCCCTCGCCACCGCGGATCGAGGTGTCCAGGGTCGACGCCGAGGCGAGCGTGTGGCCCGCGATGTCGTCGATGACCTGGGCCACGATGTTGCGGTTGGAGCGCGTCACGACGAGGCGCGGACGCTCCGGCGTGCCGGAGACGTGCTTGCGCACGCGGATGTGGCGGCGCTTGATGGCGGCGCGCTTGTACGCGTCACCCTTGGCGATCTTTACACCGTATGCCATGGCTTACTTACCCGCCTTTCCGACCTTGCGGCGGATGACCTCGCCCGCGTACTTGACGCCCTTGGCCTTGTACGGGTCGGGCTTCCGCAGCTTGCGGATGTTAGCGGCGACCTCGCCGACCTTCTGCTTGTCGATGCCCTCGACGGTGAACTTCGTGGGCGTCTCGACCTTGAAGGTGATGCCCTCGGGGGCCTCGATGAGGATCGGGTGGCTGTAGCCCAGGGCGAACTCCAGGTTGGAGCCCTTCGCCTGGACGCGGTAGCCGACACCGCTGATTTCGAGCGCCTTGATGTATCCCTGGGTCACGCCGGTGATCATGTTCGCCACCAGCGTGCGGGACAGGCCGTGCAGGGCCTTGTTCTGACGCTCGTCGTTGGGGCGCAGCACCGAGAGGGTGCCGTCCTCGCCCTTGGTGACCTCGATCGGCGCGGCGACGGTGTGCGAGAGGGAACCCTTGGGGCCCTTCACCGCGACCGTGCGGCCATCGATGGTGACGTCCACACCGGCGGGAACCTGGATGGGGAGCTTGCCGATTCGCGACATGAGCTTTTCCTCCGTTCCCGACTACCAGACGTAGGCGAGGACTTCCCCACCTACGCCCTTCTTGCCTGCCTGCTGGCCGGTCAGGAGACCGTGGGACGTGGAGATGATCGCCACGCCCAGGCCACCGAGGACCTTCGGCAGGTTGGTGGACTTCGCGTACACGCGCAGACCCGGCTTGGAGATGCGCTTGATGCCGGCGATCGAACGCTCGCGGTTCGGGCCGAACTTCAGCTCCAGGACGAGGTTCTTGCCGACCTCGGCGTCCTCGACCTTCCAGCCGGTGATGAAGCCCTCCTGCTGGAGGATCTCCGCGATGTGCGACTTGATCTTGCTGTGCGGCATCACGACATCGTCGTGGTATGCCGAGTTCGCGTTACGCAGACGCGTGAGCATGTCTGCGATGGGATCAGTCATGGTCATGAATTGGCCTTCGGCCTCTCTCGCCGGGGTTTCCTGTATGCGCCATCCCTCTCCCCGATCAGAGTCGGGACGGGTGCGGTGCGGGGACCTACGGCGTAGTAAGTCAGTCATGGACGGCGGGCGCCCAACCCCACAAGCCTACGGCATGTGAAGGAGGGCTCCCGCCAACCAAATTGCTTACCGAGAGTTCGGGCAGTGCTCCGGAACGGAGGACTACCAGGAACTCTTGGTCACGCCCGGCAGCTCGCCGCGGTGGGCCATCTCGCGAAGGCACACACGGCACAGGCCGAACTTGCGGTAGACGGAGTGGGGCCGGCCGCAGCGCTGGCAGCGGGTGTAACCGCGCACGCCGAACTTCGGCTTGCGGGCGGCCTTAGCGATCAGAGCCTTCTTCGCCACGGTCAGTTCTCCTTGAACGGGAAGCCGAGGTGACGAAGGAGGGCACGACCCTCGTCGTCGTTGGTCGCCGTGGTCACCACGGTGATGTCCATGCCCCGGACCCGGTCGATCTTGTCCTGGTCGATCTCGTGGAACATGACCTGCTCCGTGAGACCGAAGGTGTAGTTGCCACGGCCGTCGAACTGCTTCGGCGACAGGCCGCGGAAGTCACGGATACGCGGAAGCGCGAGCGACAGCGTACGGTCCAGGAACTCCCACATGCGGTCACCGCGGAGGGTGACGTGGCAGCCGATCGGCTGCCCCTCGCGCAGCTTGAACTGCGCGATCGACTTGCGGGCCTTGGTGACGGACGGCTTCTGGCCGGTGATCGTGGTGAGGTCCTTGATGGCACCCTCGATCAGCTTGGAGTCGCGGGCGGCGTCGCCCACACCCATGTTGACCACGATCTTGACGAGGCCGGGGATCTGCATGACGTTCTCGTACGAGAACTCCTCACGCAGCTTGCCGGCGATCTCCTCGCGGTAGCGCAGCTTCAGACGCGGCGCGGTAGTGGTCGCAGTCATCAGATGTCCTCACCGGTCCGCTTGGCAACGCGGATCTTGTTGCCCTCGTCGTCAAAGCGGTAGCCGACGCGGGTAACGACCTTCTTGCCGTCCTTCTCCACGACGAGCTGAACGTTGCTCACGTGGATGGGGGCTTCGGTGGTCACGATGCCACCGGTCTGCGAACCGCGAGCCGTCTGGCCGGCCTTGGTGTGCTTCTTGACCCGGTTGACACCCTCGACGAGAACACGGTCCTGCGTGGGGAAGGCGACGATGACCTTGCCCTGCTTGCCCTTGTCCTTACCGGTGATGACCTGAACCAGGTCGCCCTTCTTGATCTTCATGCTTACAGCACCTCCGGCGCGAGCGAGATGATCTTCATGAACTTCTTCTCGCGCAGCTCACGGCCCACCGGGCCGAAGATACGGGTGCCGCGAGGGTCGCCGTCGTTCTTCAGAATGACGGCGGCGTTCTCGTCGAAGCGGATGTACGAGCCGTCCTGACGACGACGCTCCTTGACGGTGCGAACGATGACCGCCTTGACGACGTCACCCTTCTTCACGTTGCCACCGGGGATCGCGTCCTTGACGGTGGCGACGATGACGTCACCGATGCCCGCGTAGCGGCGACCCGAGCCACCGAGAACACGGATGGTGAGAATTTCCTTCGCACCCGTGTTGTCGGCGACGCGCAGTCGCGACTCCTGCTGGATCACGTCTATCTCCTGATCGTCTGCCGGTTCCCCAGGGGCCGTTCTCGGAGGAACGGCCCCCGGAGCCTGGCGGAACTGTTCCGAGGGGAAACCCCCTCGGAGGGGGACCTACTGGGTGTTACTTGGCCTTCTCGAGGATCTCGACGATGCGCCACCGCTTCGTGGCGGACTGCGGCCGGGTCTCCATCAGGAGGACGCGGTCGCCGACGCCGGCGGCGTTCTGCTCGTCGTGAGCCTTGAGCTTGTTCGTACGGCGGATGACCTTGCCGTACAGCGCGTGCTTGACGCGGTCCTCGACAGCGACGACGACGGTCTTGTCCATCTTGTCGCTGACGACGAGACCCTCGCGGGTCTTGCGGTCGCCGCGCGCGGCCTTGGTCTCGGTCACGTTGTTCTCAGTCATCAGGCGCTCTCCACCGTCTCGATGCCCAGCTCGCGCTCACGCATCAGGGTGTAGATCCGCGCGATGTCCTTGCGCACGAGCTTGAGCCGCCCGTGGTTTTCGAGCTGACCGGTCGCCGCCTGGAAGCGGAGGTTGAACAGCTCTTCCTTGGCCTCGCGGAGCTTGTCGACAAGCTCCTCGTTGCCCAGCTCGCGCAGTTCGGACGCCTTGGTCACGGCCGCCATCACGACTCACCTGCCTCGCGCCGAACGATCCGGCACTTCATCGGAAGCTTGTGAGCAGCGCGGGTAAGCGCCTCACGCGCAATCTTCTCGTTCGGGTAGGACAGCTCGAACATCACGCGACCCGGCTTGACGTTCGCGATCCACCACTCGGGGGAACCCTTACCGGAACCCATGCGGGTCTCGGCGGGCTTCTTCGTGAGCGGACGGTCCGGGTAGATGTTGATCCAGACCTTGCCGCCACGCTTGATGTGACGGGTCATGGCGATACGAGCGGACTCGATCTGACGGTTCGTCACGTACGCGGGGGTCAGCGCCTGGATGCCGTACTCGCCGAACGCAACCTGCGTTCCACCCTTGGACATACCGCTGCGCTTCGGGTGGTGCTGCTTGCGGTGCTTGACCCTACGGGGGATCAGCATTTCGGTCAGGCCTCCGTTCCGCCGGTAGAAGAGGTCGTCGCCTCGGCGGCCGGAGCAGCGGTGGCGTCGGCCTTGGGGGCCTCGGCTGCCGGGTTCTGCTGCGGCTTGCGGCCACGTCCGCCACGCTCGCCACCGCGGCCACCACGGCCGGCGGGACGGTCGTTGCCGCCACCGCGGGCGGGACGGTTGCCGGCGCGCGCCGCGGCGTTCTCGGCGCGGACCTCGGCGATGTTCTTGACGTCGCCCTTGTAGATCCAGACCTTCACACCGATGCGGCCGAAGGTCGTCTTGGCCTCGAAGAAGCCGTAGTCGACGTTGGCACGGAGCGTGTGCAGGGGCACACGGCCCTCGCGGTAGAACTCCGAGCGGGACATCTCGGCGCCGCCGAGACGGCCACCGCACTGGATCTTGATGCCCTTGGCGCCCGCCTTCATCGTCGACTGCATGCTCTTACGCATGGCGCGACGGAAGGAGACACGCGAGGAGAGCTGCTCGGCCACGGCCTGGGCCACGAGCTGAGCGTCCACCTCGGGGTTCTTGACCTCAAGGATGTTGAGCTGGACCTGCTTGCCGGTCAGCTTCTCCAGCTCGCCGCGGATGCGGTCGGCCTCGGCGCCGCGGCGGCCGATGACGATGCCCGGACGTGCGGTGTGGATGTCGACACGGACGCGGTCGCGGGTGCGCTCGATCTCCACCTTGGAGATGCCGGCCCGCTCCATGCCCTTCGTCATCATGCGACGAATGGCAACGTCTTCCTTGACGTAGTCCTTGTACAGCTTGTCGGCGTACCAGCGGGACTTGAAGTCCGTGGTGATACCGAGCCGGAACCCATGCGGGTTAACCTTCTGGCCCATTACCGGGTTCCTTCCTTGCTGCTGACGACCACGGTGATGTGGCTGGTCCGCTTACGGATCCGGTAGGCACGACCCTGCGCGCGCGGCCGGAACCGCTTCAGGGTCGGACCCTCGTCCACGTACGCCTCGCTGATGATCAGCGAATTGGCGTCGGTGTGGTCGTAGTTGTGCGCGGCGTTGGCAATGGCGCTGTCCAGCACCTTGCCGACCGGCACGCTCGCGGCCTGCGGGGCGAAGCGCAGGACCGCCTGAGCCTCCGTGGCATCCATGCCACGGATGAGGTCCACCACGCGGCGGGCCTTCATGGGCGTGACGCGGATGTACCGCGCCTGGGCCCTGGCTTCCATGGTTGTCCCTTCGGTGTAAGTCATAGTCAGTCACCCCGCGCTAGCGGCGCTTCGACTTCCGGTCGTCCTTGACGTGGCCGCGGAAGGTGCGAGTCGGCGAGAACTCGCCGAGCTTGTGGCCGACCATCGACTCGGTGACGAACACCGGGACGTGGATCTTGCCGTTGTGCACCGCGATCGTGTGGCCGAGCATGGCCGGGACGATCATCGAGCGACGGGACCAGGTCTTGATGACGTTCTTGGTGCCTGCCTCGTTCTGTACGTCCACCTTCTTGATGAGGTGTCCGTCGACGAAGGGCCCCTTCTTGAGACTGCGCGGCATCTAAACCCGCTCCTAGCGCTTCTTGTTCGTCTTGCGGCGGCGGACGATGTACTTGCTGCTTGCCTTCTTCGGCGAGCGAGTACGACCCTCCTTCTGACCCCACGGGCTGACCGGGTGGCGACCACCGGAGGTCTTGCCCTCACCACCACCGTGCGGGTGGTCGACCGGGTTCATCGCGACACCGCGGACGGTCGGGCGGACGCCCTTCCAGCGCATACGGCCGGCCTTGCCCCAGTTGATGTTCGACTGCTCGGCGTTGCCGACCTCGCCGATGGTGGCGCGGCAGCGGACGTCGACCAGCCGGATCTCGCCGGACGGCATGCGCAGGTGGGCCATGGAGCCCTCCTTCGCCAGGAGCTGCACGGAGGCACCCGCGGAACGGGCGAACTTCGCGCCGCCGCCGGGCCGCAGCTCGATGGCGTGGATGGTCGTACCGACCGGGATGTTGCGCAGCGCCAGGTTGTTGCCGGGCTTGATGTCGGCGGCCGGACCGTTCTCGACACGGGCGCCCTGCGCCAGACCACGGGGGGCGATGATGTAGCGCTTCTCGCCGTCCGCGTAGTGGAGCAGCGCGATGCGCGCGGTGCGGTTCGGGTCGTACTCGATGTGCGCGACCTTGGCAGGCACGCCGTCCTTGTCGTGACGACGGAAGTCGATCACGCGGTAGGCGCGCTTGTGGCCACCACCCTGGTGGCGAACGGTCACACGACCGGCGTTGTTACGGCCGCCCTTGCTGTGCAGCGGGCGGACCAGCGACTTCTCCGGCGTGGACCGCGTGATCTCGACAAAGTCGGCGACGCTGGAGCCACGACGGCCCGGGGTCGTCGGCTTGTACTTGCGGATACCCATTGTCTCTCAGTCCTCGGAAGAATTCCGGATCCTGGACGTCTCGACCTCCGTCAGGAGGTCGGTCCGCCGAAGATGTCGATACGGTCGCCCTCAGCGAGGGTCACGATGGCGCGCTTGGTGTTGGCGCGCTTACCGAAACCGGTGCGGGTGCGCTTGCGCTTGCCCTGGCGGTTGATCGTGTTGACCCCGGCGACCTTGACCGAGAAGACCGCTTCCACGGCCTGCTTGATCTGGGTCTTGTTGGCCGTGGGCGCCACGATGAACGTGTACTTGTTCTCGTCGAGCAGCGCGTAGCTCTTCTCGGACACCACGGGCTTGACGAGAATGTCACGCGGGTCGTGGAAGGTCTTGCTGGTGATCTCGGCCATCAGGCTTCGCTCCCCTCGTTGTCATCGGCCTTGGAGGGGCCAGACACGAAGGACTCGAAAGCGGCCTGGGTGAAGACCACGTCGTCGGAGACGATCACGTCGTACGTGTTGAGCTGGCCCGGCGCCAGGATGTGCACCTGGGGCAGGTTGCGGGCGGAGAGCCACGCGGCCTCGTCGGCCCGCTCGACGACCAGGAGCACGTTCTTGCGCTCGCTGATCTTGCCCAGCAGGGTCTTCGCGGCCTTGGTGGACACCGCGTCCTCGACCAGGCCGGAGACGACGTGGATACGAGAGTGACGGGCCCGGTCGGTGAGGGCACCGCGCAGGGCGGCGGCCTTCATCTTCTTCGGGGTCCGCTGCGAGTAGTCACGCGGCACGGGGCCGTGGACGACGCCACCACCGGCGAACTGCGGAGCGCGGGTCGAACCCTGACGGGCGCGGCCGGTGCCCTTCTGGCGGTACGGCTTCTTGCCACCGCCACGGACTTCGCCGCGGGTCTTGGTCTTGTGCGTGCCCTGTCGGGCAGCGGCCAGCTGGGCGACAACGACCTGGTGGATCAGCGGGATGCTGACCTTGGCGTCGAAGATCTCCGCGGGGAGTTCGACGGTCCCGGCCTTGTCGCCTGCCGGCGAAAGGATGTCAACGGTGCTCATCAGTTACCTCAGGCCCCCTTGGCCGCGGTACGGACCAGGACGAGGCCGCCGTTCGGACCAGGAACCGCGCCCTTGATCAGGAGCAGGCCCTTCTCCGCGTCAACGGCGTGAACGGTCAGGTTCTGGGTGGTGACCCGCTCGTTGCCCATACGGCCCGCCATGCGGAGGCCCTTGAACACACGGCCCGGGGTGGCGCAGCCACCGATGGAACCGGGAGAGCGGTGCTTGCGCTGGGTGCCGTGACCGGCGCCGAGGCCCTTGAAGTTGTGACGCTTCATGACACCGGCGAAGCCCTTGCCCTTGCTCTTGCCCGTGACGTCGACCTTGACGCCGGACTCGAACGTGGCGGCGGTGATCTCCTGGCCGAGCGTGTACTCGCTCGCGTCGGAGGTCCGCAGCTCCACCAGGTGGCGGCGGGGGGTCACGTCGGCCTTGGCGAAGTGGCCCTTGAGGGGCTTGTTCACCTTGCGCGGGTCGATCTCGCCGAAGGCGATCTGGACCGACTCGTAGCCGTCGGAGTCATTCGTACGGACCTGGGTAACGACGCAGGGTCCGGCCTTCACCACGGTCACCGGGACGACACGGTTGTTCTCGTCCCAGACCTGGGTCATGCCGAGCTTCTCGCCCAGGACACCCTTGATCTGCTTTGCCATCTCTTCCGCGCCTCTCAGAGCTTGATCTCGATGTCAACGCCGGCCGGAAGGTCCAGGCGCATCAGCGAGTCAACGGTCTTGGGCGTCGGGTCGAGGATGTCGATCAGGCGCTTGTGCGTGCGCATCTCGAAGTGCTCGCGCGAGTCCTTGTACTTGTGCGGCGACTTGATGACGCAGTACACGTTCTTCTCAGTGGGCAGCGGCACCGGGCCCGCGACCGACGCACCAGTACGCGTCACCGTCTCGACGATCTTCTTCGCCGAGGAGTCGATGACCTCGTGGTCGTAGGCCTTGAGCCGGATGCGGATCTTCTGTCCCGCCATGGCTGCTTCGTAGTCCTGTCTCTCGTAACGCTCTGGGACCCGGTGGTTCCGGGCTCTTCTCCGACCCACGCGGTCGGGCGTGTCGCGTCCCCGTCCATGAAAATCTCCCGAAGGATTTTCCCTGCAAGGGGTGCGGGCCCAACGTCCGCGAGCCGGGGAGAACCGCGGGTACATCGCGTTCCGCCACCGGGAGCCTGGCCGGTACCCCGCTGACACTTCCCGGAAGATTCCCGTACGTCCGACCCCAGCGCTGCCCCGTAAGGCAGTTGGCGTCGACGAGTACTGTGGGACTCGCTTCCGGTCCTCCCGGCGGGAGGCGCGCAGCATTGGCACTCAACCGAGCAACCTGAACAGTGTGCCATAGGCGCCTTGACCCTGGCCAATCAGGGCCCAGAAGCGTACCCCACGCGACGATCGGGCAATCTTCGACGCCAGGACACCAGGGGAGCCGGACATTCGCTCGCCCCAGAAATTAACTCAAAGTAATAGCCACGTCACGAACGGTAAGACCGGGGGCTATCCTCACCGGGACGTGATCGCTGCGGGAACAGCGCGGTCAGGAACGAACGGTGGAGGGGACCGAGAGCCCATGGCAAAGTTACGGCTGATGATCGGCAGGGAGCACGTCGCGGAACTCGCGCGCCTGAGCAACCCTGTGGGCGCGGTCGAGGAACTGATCTGGAACGCGCTGGACGCGGACGCCGGGCGGGTGAGCGTCGTCCTGGAGCGCGGCGACCTCGGGGCGGTCGACCGGGTGATCGTCACCGACGACGGCACGGGCATCGCGGCGGACCGCTGTGACGAGTACTTCCGGCACCTCGGCGTCTCCTGGAAGAAGAGCGCGGGGACCAGCCCGGTGAAGAAACGGACCCTGCACGGCAAGAACGGCCGGGGCCGGGTGCGCGCCTTCGCGCTCGGTACGGAGATCCGCTGGACCAGCGTGAGCGAGGGCCCGCACGGGCTCCACCGCGTGGTCATCGAGTCGGACCGCGGCTCCATGGACGAGTTCGACGTCAGCGACCCCGAACCGGCGACCGGGCCGACCGGCACGGTCTTCGAGGCGCTCGGCGGCGAGGAGGCGCAGCGGCTGACCGAGGACACCGCCCGCTCGGCCCTGACCGCCGCCTTCGCCCTCTATCTCGCCGCGTACCCGGATATCGACATCGAGTACGACGGCCGCCGACTGGACCCGTCGTCGGAACAGCTGCACGTCACCGGCCCGTACGAGATCCCGACGGGCTCCGGCTGCCCGGCCGGCCCGGCGCAGCTCCGCCTCATCGAGTGGAAGCGCCCCGTCACCCGTGCCCTGATCCTCTGCGACGGCCGCGGCATGTCCCTGGCCCATCTCAGGCCCGAGATCCAGGCCCCCGGCTTCCACTTCACGGCGTACCTCTCCTGGCCCGGCTTCGAGGACGCCGAGGCGGGAGACCTCACCTTCGCCGACTGGACTCCCGACGGGTTCACGGCCGAGGTGGTGGCGGCGGCCCGTGAACGCATGAGGACGCACTTCCGCTCCCGCGCCGACGAGCGGCGCCGGGAGCTCGTACGGTCCTGGCGTTCGGACGGCATCTACCCGTACGAGGGCGAGCCCGGCAGCGACCAGGAGCGCGCGGAACGGGAGACGTTCGACGCGGTGGCGACGACGGTGATCCGGCATCTGCCGCAGGTGAAGAAGACCCAGCGGACGACCTTCGCGCTGATGCGGTCCGTACTGGCGCACGAGCCCAACGACGTACTGCGGATCGTGGAAGAGCTCTTCACCCTCTCCAAGCAGGAGCGTGAGGAACTGGCCCGGCTCCTCGACCGGACCCCGCTGTCGGCCCTGATCAAGGCATCGACGGTGGCGACGAGCCGGCTGGACTTCCTGGCCGCCCTCGAACACCTCGTCTTCGACACCGAGACCAGGGGCCGGGTGAAGGAGCGCTCGGAGCTCCACCGCATCCTGGAGAACGAGTGCTGGGTGTTCGGCGAGGAGTACGGCCTGCACGCGAGCGACCGGAGCCTGAACGAAGTGCTGGCCCAGCACTGCCGGCTGCTCGGCCGCGAGGCGCCGACGCCCGCTCCGGTGCTACGGGAGGACGGCCGGCAGGGCCGGGTCGACCTGATGCTGTCCCGGGCAGCCCGCCACCGGAAGGCGCAGAGACACCACCTCGTGGTCGAGCTCAAGCGCCCCGACCTCACCCTGGGCATGACGGAGTTCGCCCAGGTGAGCAGCTACGCGCACGCGGTGGTGACGGACGACAGGTTCCAGGACACCAACGTCACCTGGGACTTCTGGTTGGTGGGCAACACCATGGACGCCACCCTTCGCCAACTGGCCCACCAGCCGGACCGCGTGCCCGGGTGCGCCGTCTCCCACCCCAGTTTCAGGATCTGGGTCCGCACCTGGGGGGAGATCATCGAGGACTGCCAGGAACGGCACCGCTTCTACGGCGAGCACCTGGAGTACCAGTCCACGACCGAACACGCCACGGACTACCTGATCCGCGAACACACGGCCGCCGTGACGGACCTGGTCGCCGACGGCACCCTCCCGACCGTCCCCGCGCCGCGTTCCGGCACGGAGACGAGGACTCCCTGACTCCCCGACCGCTCAGCCGCGCAGGGTCAGCGCTTCTTCTCCGGGACGGCCGCGGCGTACGGAACGAAGTCGGCCCACGCGGCGACGGCGAAGCCGAGCGAGGGCAGCCGTACGTCCTTGGAGTCGCGGACATGGACCGTACGCGGGGTGGCGGCGACCTCGACGCACGAAGGGCCGTCGTCGGTGCTGTAGCTGCTCTTGAACCACACCAGGTTCGCAGTGTCTCCGGCAGAAGGCTTGAAGGTCATGTCCTTCCCAGCAGTTTCTCGATGAAGGCCAGCGAATCCCGAGGAGTGAGTGCCTGCGCCCGGAGCAGGCTGACCTGATGAAACGTCAACGTCCACCTCGCGCTGACGGCCATGTCATCGACTCCGGCCTCCCGTGCCGGTCACGACGACATCACGCATTTGCGGCCAGTGGGTAGTGACCTGCGGTCAGCTCCGGCGTCCCCCCTCGGCACACGTCGCAGAGGTCCGCCATCGGACTCAAGGTGACTATCATCAGAATTCAGCACATCCAAGAGAGTTGAGTACAGCAATCTCAGACATCGGCTCGCTCTGCGCATCGCCATTGTCGTACCAGGAGCCGTCCCAGGAGACGTGCCATACCTCGCCGCGGAAGTTCTCCCACTCTACGAAGCTCCCGGCAGCCCCCTCCAAAAGCGCCAACTCCCTGAGAAGGACATCCCTCGTCGCGAATTCCCGTGATGCTCCCAGGCTGCCACCGCGAGTCCTGCTGTTCTCATAGCGGATTCGTAGATACGGCGCCGCCGTTCGCTTGATGACCGTCGGACGAAGCATCCGCTTGAAGCGGTACACCGCCTCCTCAAGAGTCTCGCGCCCGGAGAATTCACAACTGTACGCCGGAAACACCCCGGCGACACGCACTCCGAGTGCGTTGTCTCGCCCGAAATGGTATCCGTGCACCGCGGCCGGAACTGCCACCACGACATCGAACCCGTAAGAATCCACCGCGAAGCCACGAGCGATGTCGAAAGGCTGGGCGCCCTTCGATTCCCCCGCCAGGTGTCGCTCCCTCGCGAACCCAAGAACAGCGGCGACGAGTCCCTGGTCGAAATGATCAATGGTGTTCATTTGGTAAGCAAATTTGCGCCCCGGGCCCACCGCCAGAGAGAAGACGAACCTAGGCATGGGAGACCAGCGCCACGCATCCCGCAGACCAGGAAGAGCCTCGACGTCGGCGACCACATCCACATCAGCCTCCCTCGCCATGGGCATCAGATAGAACCCCTCTGGAGAATCAATACGGATCTCACATACGCAATCTCCAGTATCCATGGCGCAGCACTCAACATAGCTGGCATCTTCGGAAGAGACGATATTGACGCCCGGAAATCTCTGCAATCCTCACCCGAGCACTCGACCCTTCCAAGGAAACGAGTCTCGATCAAATCCGGAAGTGAATCAGACGGAGCCGCAAAGGTCAGCATCCACAGTTGTTCGCTGGGTCCAGCATATCCCGTCGGCGGAGGCGCCATGCGGACCAGTGCATCCTCGCTGCACCACAGCCTGACCTGAGGCTCTTCACTAGCAAGTGCCACGAACTTCAGCGGCTCAAACAGCTCCAGAGCCTCTTTGATTTCTGAAGCATCAACAAAGGCGATGAACTTGGACGTGCATCCGATGACAGCTTCCCGCACGGTGCAATGCAGAAGAAAATCACGGAGAACCTCACCCGTTCCCGTCCAGTCGCCCCCCTCCTGCCTCTCTCCCACCGCAGCCATCGTCCGCTGGCGTTGCCGTCACCGTTGCCGCCAAGGAAAACTTGGGCCCCTCCGAATTCTCCCGGAGGGGCCCAAGTGTTGCGCTGGGGGAATAGCTCAGGAGCTAACCCCCTGAGATCGCTCCATCGTTACTAGTTCGCCAGTCCCATGACGGATCTCGATGAAATCTCTCTAGGACCGTGTCATAGCTCAGAAGCTCGCCGTGATTCGTATCGAGAACTCCGCGAACCCCGGGAATTACCTCGATCAGAAGATCGCGGATGCACGCCATGCCGGGGTACTCGACGAGAACCGCATTGAACTCACCGAGTTCCTCTCGAATCTCGGCAATCTCCCCCTCGTCAAACTCGTCGATAACGTCCCCGGAAACGTCCACCCCGAAGCGACATTCCCTCCAATCCAAATGATCGAAGATCGCACCTTCGCTGTAAGAGCCGACTCCACGCAAGCGAGCCAATAGCTCCTGGAGATCACTGGTCGGGCTGAGAAGCACGATGGTAGGACGCACTGCGGCTCCTTCCTGTCAGCAACGCTGAACCACGTAGAGACCGTCGGGAGCTAGGGAGCCAGGACATCAAGTAGCAGGTTCTTGTCCCGTGTCACCATGATGCCATCCTGCTCCAGACTCTTAATCACACTTCCACGCCCCTGTGGAAGATAGACAATGACCGGATAGTCCGTCAGGCCTTGCGTATTTAGCGCCTGCTTGAGAGCACCCTTTCCTGAGCCACTCTTCACCTGCACTACCGCATTTCGGGTCACGATGTCGAAGTCCGTGAGTGTACTGCCGTCCGACCCATTTATTGTGACGCCTTCAGCTCGCACATGCCCTGGGTAGCGAGCATTGATGTCGATGATGAGTTCCGGAACTAGCGGGTCATCGCCCTTGCCTGTGACATGAGTAGGGGCGCCTCCGCAATTGTGGACGAGTACCGGCGTGGCCCTCGCCGCCACATAGTACGTATGCTCACCGAGTGGGCGTCAGCATTTTCGCTGGTCAGCGAATTCCGGCCTGTCCGTGGGCGTGCGTGGAAGTGCCGGGTTGTGCGCCCCTGTTGCCGTCGGCGTTGCCGTCAGGCGGCTGTGCGCCTGAGGGCGGTGGAGTGGGCTTTGGCCGGTGTCCTGCCCGGGTTGGGGTCGGGCAGGATCAGGGGGCCGTACGCTGGCCAGGCAACTCGGGCAGGCTTTGGACCTGCCCGGAATTTGAACGAGTGGCCCCCTGGCCTTGCCCGACGCGGACCCCGGCCCGGGGAGTGTGGGTGCCCACGGAGCCGACCGGCCCCACATCCGGGCCTTCGGCTCAGCCAACTCCCCGCCGTCGCCTCGTTGTCGGCTTGGCGTTCGCTGTGCGGGCGCGTCCGGCTTCTCCGCGCTTCCGGCGCAACGCTGGGCTGTTTCTGCGCGGCCTGGTCGCTGGCCGGCCCGCGGTGGCGGAGCCGAGAGCGGGCCGGGTGGGCGACCGTGCCGCGCGCGACCCGCGTCAGCGGGTCGCCTTGACGCGGCCCGCACCGACCGGCTCCACGCGCTGTATGAACTCGCCCTCCGCACCGGCCTCCGCACCGGCCTCCGCAAAGGCGAACTCCTCGGCCTCCCTTGGGAAGACCTCGCCCTCACCACCGGAACAGCTAGCATCCGGCGCTCACTCCAGCGCACCCGAACCGGCGGCCTCACCCACCTCCCCAGCAAGACCCGGGCGTCCGAGCGCCGCATCGCCCTCCCTACCGAATGCATCCACTCCCTCAAGGAACACAAGCAGCAGCACGACGGGGAGCGCACGACCGCAGGGCCGGACAGGACAGACAGTGGCCTCGTCTTCACCACGCCCACTGGCCGCCCCCTCGACCCCGCCAACCTCACCCGCCGCTTCCGCAGCTTCCTCCACCGGGCCGGACTCCGACGCATCCGCTTCCACGACCTACGACACTCGACCGCCACCCTGCTCCTGGAACAAGGCGTCGACCTCGTCGTCATCAAGGAGCTCCTCGGCCACGCCCACATCGGCGTCACCGCAACTGTCTACGCCCACGTAAGGCTCCGCCTCCAACGCGACGCCCTGACCGCACTCGGCAACTCCCTCGACCGTCCCTGACCACGGACGGCAACGGCGGCGCCCCCCTGGTGTTCGCCGCCGTTGCCGTCAATTACTGCCGTCAGCGCCGATCAATCCCGACAAAACCGGCACTCCGAGAAGTCCGAAGTCACGGAAGTGAAACTGTCGGCTCGGAACCAAGGACGCTGCGTCACCCCTCTTCAAGCAATTCACCCCTGATTTCACGATGAATGAACACCTGATCGCTGACGCTCGTACGCAGCAGGGGCTTCAAGCCCTGAATGCTCTCAATCGGATTCACCGCCCGCGCTACTGGAGTCGCAATCTTTTCGACAAGGCACATTCGAAGGGAATCCTCACCACGCGCCTCCGCTGCTTGTCCAGATAGGAGGTCGAGATCTTTGCGAGAAATGGAGGTGATTGCGTCCGCCCTGAACCTGACGAGACATTTCGCCTCCGGGAGCCACCCCGCCTTTACATTGACCGCTGGCGCGAATCCGACGTTTACGTAGCACGACTCATCCCAGCTGGACTCCTGGACGGCAACTACACAGTAGAGATCGCCAGAAACTCTGCACCAGCTCGCCGACTTCTTTCGAAAACCCAGCGGCTTGAAGACCTCATTGAGAGCCTTCAGGAGAATCGAGTTAACCATCAGCCGAACCTCTTATACGTGTCGAGATGGCCAGTCCAGCTCTGACCGGTCATATCCTCCAACTCGGCGACGTACTTCTGCAACTGTCGCCGTCCCGTCGCCTGACTGCTCGCCGCATCCGAGTTCAACTCACGCACGACACGGTTCTTCCAGTCGACCGCATCAGGCCGAAGCCCGCTCGGAAGCCTGACTTCGAAGTCGTACCCAGCCCCCAGGGAATTCTTGTAGTTCAAGTGTGTCTGACGGCCACGGGCCGCGTCCGCATTCTCCCCAGAGGTGAACTGCCCCTTCTCGTTACGGGCGACGCCACATCCGTTGCTGTTGTGAACGAGTACCGGCGTAGCCCCCGCCAGCACGTAGTACGTGTGGATGTCGGCGACGGTGAGGTTGTGGACCGTGGCCGGCTGGGTCCAGGTTTTGATGGCGGTGATCTGGATGTGGGTGCCGCTGCTGGTGCGGAGCCACTGGCCCGAATGGAGGTCCCTGGTGTTAATCCACTCGTCCAGTTCCGGGACCCAGAAGGGGTGTTTGTCCGTCGCTGTGAGCGACGCGGTCCTGCCGCCCTTCTTTCCGTCCAGGTCGATGGTGACCCTGACCAGGTTCTTGGCGCCCTTGCCGATGATTTCTGCCGTCACCGGCTTTGCGACTGTCTCGCCGGTTTTCGGGTCCGTCGCGAGAACCCGGTCCCCGACCTCTACATCGGCGATCTTCTTGCGGGTGCCGTCCGCCAGCAGGACCTCTGTCTTCGGGAGGAGGCTGTTCGGGGACTTGCAGCCGACGCAACCGCCGCCGCTGCCCTTCGGGCTGCCGGCTTCGCTTCCTCGTTTAATGACCTTGGAGGCATCTGGGCCGTGCACTCCGACGGATCCGTACGCCTCCACACCGGCAGCAGAACAGCGCTGAGCGGCACGGGGACCAACGTCATCGCGCCCTCCACCTGGTGGAAGACCCGCCAGACGATCGGCTGAGCCGTGGGAGCGGCCGGAAGGAAGTGAAGGAAGTGTCGGACGGGGGCGTCGGACGAGGCGCGGGGTGGGTTGGCCGGAAGGTGTAGGAGGTGAGCCGGAAAGGCTCTGGGAAAGCGGTGCCCTGCCCAGGAATCTTGGTCTAGACCAAGTTGCCTATCGTTCGAAGGGTTGATCGCATGTCCCCCACCACAGCCACGACCCGGAACAACGTCCCCGTCCGTTCCCGCGCCGGTCGCACCGCGGCGGGGGGGGGGGGGGGGGGCGCCCCCCCGGCGCGAGCGGTGGGGGGCGCGGGGGCCGCGGCCGCCCCCCCGGGCGCGCCCCCCCCCCCAGGCGCCCCCCCCCCCCCCCCGCAGA
>NZ_JBHZDA010000022.1:0-46363 GCF_042755665.1 Streptomyces sp. NPDC059142 | reverse complement strand
AACACACCCCCGACCCTCACACCGGCCCAGTTCGAGACCCGCCCCGGTGCACCGGCGGCGGCGCTGGCCGCCCGATCTGCCGTGCTCGCGCTCGGTGTGGTCGGCGCGAGCGCCGGGCCGGCCGCGGCGGCGCCCAGCGGCGTGCAGGCCAACGGCCAGGCCACCTGGTACAACACCGGGCTGGGCGCGTGCGGTTGGTACAACAACGACAGTGAGCTGGTCGTGGCGATCTCGACCACGCTGTACGGCACCTACCCCAACCCCAACAACTCGCCCCAGTGCGGACGGCAGATCCGCGTCAACGGGCCGCTCGGCTCCGTCGTCGTGAGAGTCGTGGACAAGTGCATGAGCTGTGCCACCAACGACGTGGACCTCAGCCCCACCGCGTTCTCCCGGATCGGCGACCTCAACGCCGGACGGATCAATGTGAGCTGGGACTGGGTCTGAGCCGCGGGCACGGCGCGGGTTCGTGAGGGAGGGCCGGGGTGGGTGTGCCCCGGCCCCTCCCCGGGCGGTGGAGGGAAAATCGGTGGACACCGTGGGTGGCGGCGGCGACCGTATGCCGCATGGGTCAGCAGGAGATCTGGGACACGGAGACCGCCCGACGCTACGACACCCCCGGCACGGGCATGTTCGCGCCCGATGTCTTGACGCCCACCGTGGACCGGCTCGCCGCGCTGGCGGGTGACGGGGCCGCGCTGGAGTTCGCCATCGGAACGGGCCGGGTGGCGGTCCCGCTGGCCGCGCGCGGGGTGCCCGTCACCGGCATCGAGCTGTCGCTCCCGATGGTCGAGCGGCTGCGTACGAAGGCCGACGGGACGGCGATCCCCGTGGTCATCGGTGACATGGCGACCGCCACCGCCCCCGGCGCGTACGCGCTCGTCTATCTCGTCTTCAACACCATCTCCAACCTGCTCACCCAGGCCGAACAGGTCGCGTGCTTCCGTAACGCCGCCCGTCATCTCGCGCCCGGCGGCAGGTTCGTGATCGAGCTGTGGGTCCCCGAGCTGCGCAAGCTGCCGCCGGGTCAGGAGGCCATCGTCTGCCACACGGAGCCCGGCTACATCGGGCTGGACACGTACGACACCCTGCGCCAGCACGTCGTCTCGCACCATTTCCGCTTCGGCGAGAGCAAGGAAGCCGAGCTGTTCCGCAGCCCGCACCGTTACATCTGGCCGGCCGAACTCGACCTGATGGCCCAGCTCGCCGGGTTCGAGCGGGAGAGCAGGCACGCGGACTGGGCCGGGGCCGAATTCACCGCCGACTCGCGTTCCCACGTGTCCGTATACCGGCTCGCGCCATGAGGCCCGTGGGGCCCATGAGGCCCGTGCTCGGGGTCGAGCGTCTGCGTGCCGGTCACGCCGCCGCCCTGCTCGCGTTCGAGCGGGAGAACCGGGCCTACTTCGCGGCGTCCGTTCCCGACCGGGGCGACGCCTACTTCGCCCGGTTCGAGGAGCGGCACGGTGCGCTGCTCGCCGAGCAGGAGGCCGGGGTGTGCCACTTCCATCTGCTGGTGGACGGGGACGGGGCGGTGTGGGGGCGGGTCAATCTGGTGGATGTCGCCGACGGGTCCGCCGAGCTGGGGTTCCGGGTCGCCGAGCGGGCGGCCGGGCGCGGGGTGGCGAGCGTGGGGGTGCGGCGGGTGTGTGAGCTGGCCGGTTCGGAGTACGGGCTGACCTCGCTGCGGGCCTCCGCGGCCGTGGACAACGCCGGTTCGCGTGCGGTGCTCGCCCGTAACGGGTTCAGGCAGGTCGGCGAGGTGGAGCTGAGCGGGCGGCCCGGACTGCGGTTCGTACGCGATCTGACGGACTGACGCAGCCGCCCTTCCCCGGTGTCTTCGCCTTATTGACGGGGCGTCCGGTATGGGACACATTGAGCCGGGGGCAGGGGGGATACGGAATGGCTCGTGGGGAGGGCCGGGCGCGTCCGGTGGACTCGGCGTACGCGGTGCCGTCGGCGGGCCCGTACGCGGCGCTGGAGTCGCTGATGGGCCGGCGCCTCGGCAGGGAGTGTCTGTACACGCCGTCGTGCAGGCTCGCGCTGTATGTGGCGCTGCGCCACTGGTGTCCGCCCGGCGGGCGGGTGCTGATGTCGCCGGTCAACGACGATGTGATCTTCTTCGTGGTGCTCGCGGCCGGACTGCGCCCGGTCCAGGCGCCGCTGGACCCGCGTGACGGGTCCCTCGACCTCGCCGCCGTGCCGGAGTCCGTCTGGCGGGGGCTCTCCGCCGTGCTCACCACCAATCTGTACGGGAACCCCGACCCCGCGCCCGCCCTCCGTACGCGCTGCGACGCGCTGGGCATCCCGCTGATCGAGGACGCCGCGCACGCCATCGGCAGCGCGATCGGGGACCGGCCGGTCGGCGGGTTCGGGGACGCCGCCGTGTTCAGCCTGTCCAAGCATGTGGGCGCCAAGACCGGCGGCTTCCTCGCGGTCGCGGACCCGGCGCTGCGTACGGAACTGGCGCGCGCCCGCGACGCGTTGCTCCGGCCCGCCCGGCCCACCGCCGAACTGGCGTACGCCGTACGCCCGTACGCCGAGGCCGGGGTGCGCGGGCTGCGGCTGGTGGGGGCCGCGCGGGCCGCGCTGCGGCTGCTCGGGCGGGAGGAACGGGAGGCGATCCGGATGCCCCTGCGGGCCCCGGAGTTACGGCAGGCCCTCGGCACGGCGCCGGGGCTCGACGGATTCCACTCCTGGGTCCGGGTCGACCTGCACGACTACCGGCTCAGCCCCGGCCGCCCGCGCCTCGACCGCACCGAACGGCTGCTGCGCGGGCTCGACCGGACGCTGGCCGCGCACCGCGACGGTACGCGGCGGCTGCTGGCCAGTCCGTGGGCCGCGCCGGGCGCCGCCGAGGGGCCCGTACAGCCGCTCTTCCGGGTGCCGCTGCTCGTCGAGGACCGGGACGCGGCCATCGCCGCGCTCGCCCGGCACCGCCTGACCACCGGCTACCTCTACGATCCACCGCTCGACGCGTACGCGGGCGCGGACTTCACCGATCCGTCGCCCGCACCGGGCCCGGCGGCCTGGTTCGCCCGGCACGCCCTGCCCGTCGATCCGCGCCACGCCGACCGGGCGATCGGCGTCCTCACCGCGCTGGGCGCCCGCCCGGCGGAGTGGGAGGAGACCGGCAGCGGTGGCTGACACCGCCCGGCTGCCGGGGCCGCACCTGGGGGACGCGGGACTCGTGGACGGCGGCTCCGGGACCGGTGGTGCCTCCGCACAGGCACGGGCACAGGCAGAGGCAGAGGCGCCTGCGCCCGGCTCCGGCGAGGGAGAGGGAGCGGGCGGCCGGGACCGCGACTCCATGTTCCGCAACGCCTACGCGCTCATGCTCTCCACCGGTGTCTCCGCCGCGCTCGGCCTCGGCTTCTGGCTCGTCGCCGCCCGCTACTACACCGAGGAGGCCGTGGGCCAGGGCTCCGCAGCCATCGCCGCCATGCGGCTGCTCGCCTCGATCACCGCGACGACCATGATCGGCGCGGTGGTCCGCTACGTCCCCCGGGCCGGCCGGGCCACCGGGCCGCTCGTGTGGCGCGCTTACGCCGTCAGTTCGCTGGTGGTGTGCGTCGCCTGCGCGCTGTTCCTGGTCACGCTCGATCTGTGGGGTCCCTCCTACGCGCCGCTCGCCGGCCCGGCCGCCGGGCTCGTCTTCACGGCGTCCTGTGTCGCCTGGGCGCTGCTCACCCTCCAGGACGGGGTCCTCACCGGCCTGCGGAAGGCCTTCTGGGTGCCCGTCGGCAACGCCGTCTTCTCCATCGGCAAGCTGCTCATGCTCGCCGCGTTCGCCACCGCCCTGCCGGTCCTCGGCGTCTTCGTCTCCTGGGCGGCGGCCATCGCCCTGTCCGTACTGCCGCTGGGCTGGCTGATCTTCCGCAGGCTCATCCCGCGCCAGGCCGCCGCCGACCACGACCGCGCACCGCCCCGGCTCCGGGAGATCGGACGGTTCCTCGCCGGGGACTCGGTCGGGGCGCTCTTCAGCCTGGCCATGATCAATCTGCTGCCGGTGATGGTCGCGGTCCGCTTCGACTCCGCGCACAACGCCTTCTTCTACACCGCCTACACCGTCGGCGGCACGATGGAGTTCATGGCCATCAACATGGCCTCCTCCCTCACCGCGCACGCCTCGCACAGCCCCGACCGGCTGGCGGAGGGCGTGCGCGGGGCGCTGCGCCGGATGACGCTGCTGCTGGTGCCCGTGGTGCTGGTGCTGGTCGTCTTCGCGCCGCAGATCCTCACGCCGTTCGGCGCCGACTACGCCGAGCACGGCACCACCGTCCTGCGGCTGCTCGCCGCCGCCGCGCTGCCCCGCGTCGTCGTCGAGCTGTACATCGGCGTGCTGCGCGTGCAGGGCCGTACGGGCATGCTCGCGGCGCTCCAGGGCGCCATGTGCGTCCTGGTCCTGGGCAGCGCGCTGGTGCTGCTCGGGCCCGCCGGGATCTCCGGCGCCGGGCTGGCGATGCTGCTGTCCATGACGCTGATCGCCCTGGTCGCGGCGCCGGGACTGCGCGCGGCGCTGCGCTACCGCCACCGTACGAAGGACGGCGCCGACTGGACCGGCGGCCGGCGTACGGGCACGGCGCGGGACGGCGCGGACGCGTACTACGGGACCACGTGGGCCCGCAGGGCCGCCCTGCGCGCCCAGGTGACGCCCGGGGCACCGGGGGACGGCGGCGCGGACGACGCGCGGGCCGAGGAGGACGCCGCGTACGGCACGACCTGGGCCGGGCGCACCGCCTATCTGCGCGGCGCCCATGACGCGCCGACGCCCGCCTTCGGCCTGCCCGTGCCCGTTCCCGTACGGGGGTCCGGGGGCGCGACGGCGGCTGCGCCGGGGCACGCCGGGCGGATCGACGAGAGCCGGACCGTCACCGTGCTGTGGCTGCTGCTCGGGCTCTCCGCCGGGCTGTTCTGGACGCCGCTGGCCCGGCTCGGTGACATCGGCCGCGACCAGCTCACCGGCGCCCAGCTTCTGGACGTGCTGCCCCCTCTCACCCTGGTCGCGGGCATGCTGCTGATCGTCGTCCAGTGCGCCGCCGTCTCGCTGGAACGGCCGGGGCCGGCGCTGCTCACCCTCGGGCCGCTGATCATTTTCGCCGCGCTGCACACGGCGCCGCCGCTGCTGGGCGTACGGCCCGACCGGGCGTCGGGGCTCTGGCACCGGCAGGTCGCGGACGCGCTGGCGGGGATGGCGGGGCCCGCCGGGCGCGACGGTGTGCTGCGCGCGCTGCCCGTCGTCCTGCAACTCCTCTGTCTGGCCCTGGTCGCGCTGACCCTGTGGGCGCTGCGGGCGGACGGGCGGGCCGTGTCGGGGGTGGTGTGGGTGCTGGCGGTGGCCGGGTGGTCGGCACAGGACCCGTTCGCGGCGGTGGCCCTGCCGGTCTTCCTGGGGCTGCTCGTGGTGGCGGCCGTGGCCCTCCTCGTGCGACGGAGTCAGCGTCAGCGTGACGGAACCGGCTGACGGAAGTAGCCGTCGCGGCCCGCCTCCCGGTAGCCCTCCAGCGCCGGGCCCTTGTCGACGGTCAGGTCGCAGTGCGGCCCGGGCACCGGCCGGTTCCACTGCACCAGCGCCTTCACCTGTGGCAGGGTTCGCGCCACCGTCGGGACCTGCTGGTACCAGCCGCGCTGCCGGTCCGGGTCGTCCGGGTCGGGGGCCGTGCTGAACTCGGAGAGCATGATCGGCTTGCGGTCCGATATGTTCGCGCGCAGCCAGTCGTAGGTGGGCCGCTGGCTGTCGTCGAAGTCCAGCCAGCGCGCGTTCCGCTGGCAGCGGTAGTAGTTGTACTGGTCCATGCCGATCCAGTCGACGTACGCGTCGCCCGGGTAGAGCGACTTCATCAGCGCCGCGTTCCCCAGGTAGCCGGAGACCGTCCACACCCACACCACGTTGTCCACGCCGAGCTTCTCGAACCGGTCGTGGAGATGGCGGTAGGCGGCGACGAACTCCTCGGGCGTGCCCGCGTCCGGCGTGCGGAAGTCCGTCTCCTGGTCGAAGGAGAAGAAGATCCGCTTGCCGTACGCCTTGAGCCGCCTGGCCTGCGGATCGATGATCTCCTCGTCGTACTTCCCGGCCGCGACATCGGCCCAGCCGAGCTGGGTCTCCGTCCAGTTCTCGTGGTGCGGCTCGGTCCACACGGTGGACTCCCAGGCCAGCATCAGCATCCGGTCCCGGCCCAGCTCCTGCTCCTCGGGGGTGAGCAGCACTCCGTCGCGCCGGGTGTTGGACATGTCGTGGTAGTTGTAGACGAGATCCAGCTTGCGCCCGATCCTCTTCTCGAAGGCGTGGACGGCGTCCGTGAGCGAGCCGTTCGCCGCGTACGGGACGTACGCGCCCCACCAGGCCCCGCAGGGCGGCTCCAGCAGTTCGCCCGGCGCGCACCGCCCGTGCGGCGGGGCGCCGGAGGCGGCGCTCCCCGGCAGCGCCCAGCCCGCGTCCTCGCCGCCTCTGTCCGCCCGGGCGACCCATACCCCGAGCCCCGCCAGCAGGGCGCCGACGGCCGCCAGGACCAGTGTCAGATACGTACCGCGGCCCGCGTCGCGCAAGCGTCGTGGCGTCATATGGGGCCCTCCGGACCGGGTTTGGTGCGCTCGGCCGCTCCTCGGGTCGCGGCGGGCAGGGGTACGGCGGGCAGGGGCGCCACGACCGTGCAGAAGACCGCGAGCGCGCCGAGGAACAGCGGGGCCGAGAAGCCCGCCACGAGGAAGAGCGCGGTGGCGGTGAGCGTCGCGAGGGAGAGGCTGAGCGGCGCGGCCAGCGCCAGGGCCTCCAGCCGGGCGGCGGGGCGCAGGCTCCCGGGCAGCGGGAGGAGCAGGGCGCACCCGGGGCCGAAGGTGACGAAGAGCAGGATGGGGATCCAGCGCAGCGGCTGCCCGTCGGGGAGCGCCGTCGCCGCGAGGGCCGGCCACCCGCAGAGCGCGAGCCCGGCTCTGAGCCAGGGCCTCGGCCGGGGGTGCACCAGGGCCACCGCGCCGGCGAGGGCCCGCGCCACCCCGTGGCCGAGGCGCCCGAGGACTCCTCCGCGCGCGGGGCGCGGCGGGGACCAGGACTGCGGACGGGGCTGGGGGTGAGACCCGGGCCGGGGCTGGGACGAGGGCCGGGGCCGGGATCGGGACGGGGACTGGGGGGCCGTGTGCTGGTCCATGACGGCTGCCTCCGCGTTCTTCATCGGGCGGACGGGGTGGGGGTGGTGGAGGCGGGGGGCCGCGCCGGGGCCTCCACGTGTTCCAGCAGGAGGCCGTGCCGGCTCTCCTCCAGGACCCTGAAGTGCGGTGACCGCTTGAGCGCGGCGCTCATCCGGGCGAAGCTCCCGGCCGGCAGATAGCCCTCGCCGATCGTGGCCTTCTCCTGGGACGGCGTGAGGATCACGTACGCGGGACGCCCGTCCGGTATGCCCGCGTCGAGATAGCCGGCCGGGTCCCTGAGCATGACCAGGTTCTCCGGCACTTCCTGTTCGGTGAAGAACCAGCGCTCGTAGTGGTCGTAGCGGTAGTACGCCCCCGGGAAGGAACCGGTGGTGGCGAGGATCAGCGAACCGTCCGGCGCCTGGTCGTAGGCCCGCTCCACGAACGCGTTCTCCGCGGGGGGCGCGTACTGCATGCCCTCCTTGCCGTAGTACGAGGGCAGGAAGCCGACGAGCAGCGCGGCCAGCGCGACCGGCAGCACCAGGGCCGTCGTCCTGCGCGCGATACGCCGGGCCTTGTCGCGCCCCGCGGCGGACGGTACGAGCGCGGCGGCGGCGAAGAACGCCGTGCCCGGCAGCCCGAACAGATAGACGCGGAAGAGCATTTCGCCGCCGTAGTCGTTCACGGCAAAGAGCGGCACCGGCGCGGCGGCGGCCAGCAGCAGCGGCAGCGCGCTCCCGGCCAGTCTGCGCCGCAGCAGCACGGCGGTCACGGCGAGCCCGCCGAGGACGAGCACCATCACGATGTTGGCCGTGCCCACCAGCTCCGGTCCCGGGCCGGTCGGTTCGCCGGCGAATCCGGGGCGGGAGTTCTTCAGCAGGTCGCCCGCCGAGTCCCGCAGCGTGGCCAGCGTGTCCAGGAAGAGGACACGGCCCATCGTCAGGTCCCAGACGAGCATGATGAGGCCGGTGACCACGAGCAGCCCGAGGTTGCGGTAGCGACGCGTCAGGCAGAGGGCCATCAGCGTCATGCAGAGCATCACGGGCGTGAGCTGGTGCGAGGCGTTGATGGCGCCGATCAGCGGGGCCAGGATCGCCACACAGATCGCCCGCTGTCTCAGGGTGGTGGGCGGCGGGACGGACGTCGCGGACGGATCGAGCCGGGAGCGCTCACGCAGCCGCCCGGCCGACCCGGGCCGTACGAAGTGGCGTACGACCACGGCGAACACGGTCAGGAAGAGCAGATAGGCGAAGGCCTGCGGCGCGAGGTAGTCCTGCCCCACCCAGTTGGCGAGCTGGAAGATCCATACGGCGGTCCAGACGAGACGCCAGTCGTCGGTGAAGGTGCGGTAGATCAGCACCAGCACCGGGAGCATCAGCAGCCCGAAGAGGACGGGCGCCCAGTTGGTGTACGAAGCGGCCCCATGCACCCCGAAGGCCCTGATCAGGGCCGCGTTGAGCGAGAAGAAGCCCGGCCACTGGTCGTACGCGGACATCCCGCCGGAGAGCCGCGCCTGCGGATGGAACGTCCCCTCGGCGAGCAGCCGCGCTATCACGGCGTCGTGCTTGGACGCCCAGGCGTAGCGCACGGAGTCGTAGAGGATCCCCGGTGGCGCCTTGAGCGCGACGAGCATCGCGACGCAGTAGGTCAGCGGCCACCACGGGGCGGTCCCGGCCCGGCGCAGGCTGATGAGGAAGCCGAGGGAGAGGACGCCCAGCGAGGCGTAGAACGCGACCGGGAACCGGTCGAGGAGCCCGAACTCCCCGATGTCGCGGAACCCGATCCGGGGTAACGACCAGCTCCACAGCACGGCGGCGATCAGCAGCGGCGGCCAGGTGAGGAACCGCTGGAAGCGGATCAGGAACGACGGACCAGGGCCCCGGCGCGGCGGAAGCGGCGGGCCCGGCGGATCGGGCGGGTCGGGCGGGTCGAGCGGGAGCGGTCTGCGGGGTGGCGGGCGGTCCGCCTCCTCGTCCGGGCGCGCCCGCGCACGCGAGTGCGAGCGCGTATGCGGGTGCGCGCCCGGGTGTGCGCTTGCGCGGGGCGGGTCCACCGGACCCGGCGCGCCGGATGCCGTGGACGGACCGGACGCATCCGTGCCCGGTCCGGTCGCCGCGCCGGAACCGCTCCCCACGCCGGAATCCTTCCCCGGACCGGAGTTGTTCCCCGCGCCGGCGCCGTCCCCCGGACCGGAGCTGTTCCCCGGACCAGAGCCGTCCCCCGGGCCGGAGCCGTCCCCCGCGCCGTCGCCTGAGCCGGTCATGGTGTCGGTACGCGTGCTCATGAGATACCTTCCCCCCTCGTCACACTCCGTCACTACCCACCGCCATCCATGACTATCCGTGACTACCCGGCGAATTCCGGTCCCCTCACCCGGGCCCGCGCGCCCCGGTACAGCCGCCAGCCCACCGTGGCCGGTGAGTCGCGGTACGGCGCGACCCGCGCCCGCTCCCCCGCCGCCGCCCCGCCCGCCATCCACGACGCGACATCCGCCGCCGAGTGCCTCCGGCGCACGATGAGCCGGGCGATGCGGTACGCCTCGTCGCGCCCCGAGCTGAGGGCGTGCCGCACGGCGACGGCCGAGGCGTACCCCGCCCCCTCGGCGGCGCGGCGCACGGCGCGGCTGTTGTAACCGTGCGGATAGGCGAGGTGCGCGACCTCGTGGCCCAGCACGTCCTCCAGCACATCCTTGGATTCACGCAGTTCACGCCGGAGTGCGGGCCCGCGCAGAGTGTCGAGCTGCGGGTGGGTGACCGTGTGCGCGCCCACCTCCAGGCCGTACGACTCCAGGCCGCCCACCTGCGCGAGCGTCATCATCGGTGCGGGCGGCAGCAGGCTGGTGCGCCCCGGGGTGATCGCCCCGGTGGTCAGATAGGCGGTGGCGGGCAGGGCGCGGGCGGCGAGCGCGTCGGCGGTCGGGCCGGGCAGATCGGCGAAGCCGTCGTCGAAGGTGAGGACGACCGGCCGGGGTGGCAGCGGCGCGCCCCGCGTGAGATGCCCGACGAGGGTGCTGACGGGGACGGGCGTACGGCCCCCGGCGACGACCGCGTCGAGATGGGCGGTGAAGTCCCGTGGCGTGACGGTGAATTCGGCGATCCAGGCGGGCGGGTCGTCCATCACCGCGTGGTAGAGGAGGACGGGGATCCGCTCCGTCACGGCGTGCCCCCTCCCTCGGCCCCGCGGGCGCGGATCCGCGCCCGGGCGTAACCGAGGGGCCCGTACAGCATGCCCCTGCGCTCCAGGCGCGAGAGCGAGCGCGGCCAGGGATACGTCTGCGCGCCGTGCGCCGTGATCGCGCGGGCGTGCGCCAGACCGCGCCCCGCCTTCGCCAGCAGCGCGGGCAGCAGGGCGGGTTGGCGTACGAGGATCGCGGTGAGGTACGCGGTCAGGCCCGCGCCGTATCCGTACGCCTGGTTCCTCAGGTCCTGCCAGGTCTCGCGGTGGTGGTGCCAGACCAGTGCCTCGGGCGTGTAGCGCAGCCGGTGCCCGGCGGCCAGGACGCGCACGAAGGCGTACAGGTCGTCGCCGCCCTTGGCGGGCGTGCCGGTGCCGGTGGCCGGGTCGAAGCCGCCGACGGCCCGCAGTACACCGGCGCGGAACGCCATGTTGGCGCCGGAACCGAAGCTTCCGGCCGCGAACGGGAAGAGCGGTTCGCCGGCGGGCGGCGCCGCCGGGTCGTACAGCCGGGGCGCGAACCCCTTGGCGAAGCCTCCGTGGCTCTCCAGCAGGATCTGCGCGGGGGTGGTGAGCCGGGCGGGGAGGATGAGCCCCGTGGTGCAGCCGAGCCTCGGATCGGCCGTGAAGGGCGCGGTGAGCGCGGAGAGCCAGTGCGGGTCGGCGATCACGTCGTCGTCGGTGAAGGCGAGAACCGGAACAGCACGGTCCGCCACCGCGATACCCCGGTTGTGGGCGACGGCCAGACCGGGCCGTGGCTCGTGCGCGTAGTCCACGCGGTCCGCGTAGCGCGACGCCACGAGGTCACGGGTGGCGGTGGTGGCGGGCGCGTTGTCGACGACCAGGACGCGGAAGTCGGGATGGTCCTGGGCGAGGAGCGAGTCCAGGGCGCGGGCCAGCCGGTCGGCGCGCTCGCGGGTGGCCACGATGACGGTGGTACGGAGAGGTCGAACGCTGCTACGGGCCGGCGGAAAGAAGGACGAGGAAAGACGGGACGAGGAAGGACCCGACGAGAAAGGACTGGACGAGGAAGGACCGGACTCCGAAGGGGGAGGAGCAAGGGACGGGGAAGAAGGCGGAAAGAACGCGGAAGAGGGTGGGGGCGTCGGCGGTGGCGCCGGTGGGGGCATCCACGGAAGCGTCGGCGTGGCGCGGTGCTGCGCCCGGAAGGCCGCCGCCAGCGCCTCCGCGGGCTCCTGGCCCGCCGCCACCCGGCGGGTCACCGTCGCGACGGGCCGGCCGTCGATCCGTACGAGCGCGAACACCTCCCCCTCCCCGACCGGAGGACCGCCGGGCGCCGGGCGGAGGGACAGGACGGTTCCGTCGGCCGCGCGGAGATCGAGCTCGGCGACGGCGACGGGCCCGGGGACCGGCAGGCCCCGGGACGCCGGGCGGAGCGGACCGCCGCCCTTCCCTCCGCGTCCGGCCGCTCCCCCGGCCTCCTCCCCCTTCGCCTCTCCCCCGGGCCCCGCGCCGGTCGTGTGCGGTGTGTACGTCATCGGCTCCCCCCTGCTCGATCGCTGCGCTGCGCTGCCCTGCCTTGCCTTGCCTTGCCTTGCCTTGCCTTGCCCTGCGCCGCCCTGCCCTGCGACGCGTCGGCCGTCGTTCTTCCTCCCCCGGCCGTCACCTGTCCCGCAGGCGGCCCACCCGGTTCAGCGCCGCCTTCGTGTACGCGGCCAGCCGGGGCCGCTCCCGTACGAAACCGTGCGCCCGGCGGACCGGCTCCCTGCCCAGGTGGTAGAGGGCGGCCCGCGCGCCCGGCCGGGTCACGGCGCCCTCGTGGACCCGTAGACCGCCCGTCTTCAGCGCGTCCTTGTACTCCGCGGGACCGCGCCCCAGGTCGAGCACCCCGATCCCCGCCGCCGCGGCGGCCCGCGCCATCCGCAGATGCAGGATCAGGCCCGGCGAGTACCGGGCGAACTCCGGGTCGTACGCCGGGAACCAGCACGACAGCACCGTGCGCGAGCGCAGCCCGAAGTGCGCCGCCACCGGCCGGTCCGCGACGTACAGCACGGAGAGGACACCCGAGCAGCCCGGCGTTCGGGTCGTGGCGAGCTGCCGTACGAGTGCGCTGATCCACTCCTTGGCGAAGCGGTCGCGGCGGCCGGTCCTGCGGTACTGCGCAGACTTCCACTCCATGAGCGTGCGCAGCGCCGCCGGGTCGCGTTCGTCGAAGACGAAGCGGACCTCGCCGGCTGTCCGACGGCCGAGCCTGCGCTCCTTCGCGGCCGTCGTACGGAAGAACTTGGGCGACCGGACGCGCAGGGCCGCCTCGTACGCCTCGTACCCCTCCCCGACCTCGATCACCGGCGACTCGAAACCGCCCGGTTCACCGGTGCCGGGCGGGACGAACAGCCGCTGGCCCGCTTCGAGGTTGTCGAACTCCCAGGCAGCCAGCGAGCAGCCGCTGAGCAGTTCGCGGGCCGTGAGCCGCAGTCCGTCGCGGAACACCCCGCCCTGGCAGTCGGAGACGCCGAGGCCGATGGCTCTGCCGCGCCCGAGCGGGCCGCGCTCGTACGGGAAGAAGCCGACGGGCTCGCCCGTCCCCCTGCCCGATGCGGTGGGCGCCGCCGTCGCCTCGCGTACGACGGCGACGCGCGCGCCGGGCCTCACGCGGCCGACGGCCAGGGTGAACTCCGGCTCCATGAAGGGGTTGGCCGGAGCCCCCGACGTGGCGCGCAGCTCGCGCCAGGACTCGATTTCCGCCGTGTCCAGTTCCGCGGGCGCCACCACGCGCAGGCGCGCCGCACTCCGTACATCGTTCAACTCGACCCCCCGGTCGCATCCCCCCGCGCGCCCGTGTCCCCCGCGGGCCCGCACTCGACAGGACGGTACCGGCCCAAATCCCTCCGGGACAGGGGCAGTCGCCCATCTCGTCACGGATCGGGGAATCGGGTGCAACGGGTGCAACCTGTGGTGCGGAAGGGGCGGGAGGGGGAAGAAAGTACAGCGTGGCCGAACGGCTCCTTTCCGTGACCACCCGCCTCCTCATAGGATCCGGACGAGGAGGGTTTCCGTGCCCCACGCCCAGCCCCAGCCCCAGCGTCCGTCCCAGCCCCAGCGTCCGTCCCAGTCCCAGTCCCAGCCCCAGCGCCCGCCGCAGTCCCCGCCGTCGGAGCAGCCCCCGTACCGGCTCGATCCGTCCGGCGCCTGTCCGCACGCCCTCAACGCCGCGATGCTGGCGCGCGGCGCCGTCGCCGAGGTCGTGCTGCCCGGCGACGTACCGGCCATGGCGGTCGTCGGGCACGAGGCGCTGAAGGAGTTCATGGGGCACCCGGATGTCGCCAAGGGCGCCGAGCACTTCGCGGCGCTCCAGGAGGGGCGGATCCCGGTCGGCTGGCCGCTGACGACGTTCGCGACCGTACGGGGCATGGTCACCGCGGACGGAGCCGAGCACCGGCGGCTGCGGTCGCTGGTCGGCAAGGCGTTCACGGCGCGGCGCGTGGAGGAGCTGCGGCCCGGGGTCGAGCGGCTGACCGCGGAGCTGCTGGACGGGGTGGCCGCGGCGGCAGCGGCGGCGGACGACGGGGTGGTGGACCTGCGGGCGCTCTTCGCGCTCCCCCTGCCGATGAACGTGATCAGTGAGCTGCTCGGGGTGGACGAGGAGTTCCGGGCGCGGCTGCACACGCTGTCGACGCGGTTGGTGAGTACGGACATCGCCCCGGAGCGGGCGGTGGCGGCGAACCGGGAGATGGTGGCCGTGCTCGGCGCGGTGGCCGCGTCCCGCCTGGAGCGTCCGGGAGACGATCTGACCAGCGCCCTCATCGCGGCGCGCGACGCCGGCGCGGGCCCCGGAAGCGGCCCGCCGGACAGCCGGGGCGACCGGCTCGGCGAGCACGAGCTGATCGGCACGATGCTGGTGATGATCATCGCGGGCCATGAGACGACCCTCAACCTGATCACCAACGCGGTGCGCGCGCTCTGTGCCCATCCGGACCAGCTGGAGCTGATCCGGACCGGCGGCGCGCAGTGGGCCGACGTGGTCGAGGAGACCCTGCGCTGGGACAGCCCGGTCAGCTTCTTCCCGTTCCGCTACCCGACGCGCGACGTGACAGTGGACGGGACGGTGATCCCGCGCGGCACCCCCGTGCTGGCCGGGTTCTCGGCGGCGGGCCGTGACCCCGCCGCGTACGGCCCCGACGCGGACCGCTTCGACATCACGCGGCGCGCCGCGACCCGCCATCTCTCCCTGGGACACGGCGCCCACTACTGTCTGGGCGCCCCTCTCGCGAGGATGGAGACCACGATCGCCCTGCGGCAGTTGTTCACCCGTTTCCCGGACCTGAGGATCGCGCTCCCGGAGACGGAACTGGCCCGCCAGCACAGCTTCGTGGGCAACAGCGTGCGGGAGCTTCCGGTGGTGCCGGGGCGCTCGGCGCTCTGACCCGCGGGGTCACAGACGCAGCCCCACGGCGAGTGCGATGGTCAGCCCCAGCGTGCAGACCGCGATCACGAACCAGGCTTGCTGTTTCCCTTCCGGGCTCATGGCCGGTACCGGCCTTCGCGGTCGCGCTCCCGCAGGTAGTCCATGAACGTGCGGCACATGCGTGCCAGGGCCCGCATGTGGACCCAGTTGGCCATGGCTCCGGCTCCGGGGCCGCTGTCGGTCAGGTCGTACCAGTCCTTGAGCGCTCCTTTGGTCCGTACGGTGTGCTCGGTGTCGGGGATCGCCTCGACGAGGGAGACGAGCGTGGCACCGTGGCCGACGAGCCGGTTCGTGAGGTCCGCGATCTCGGCGGGCGGCGGCATCATGCGGTGCGGCGCCAGCGCCCGATCGGCGTCGAGACCGATGGCGTTGTGGTCCAGGACATGCTTCAGGACGGCGCGCTGGGCATGTGGAGTGTGTGAAGTGTGCGGAGTCTGCGTGGAGTCGGCGGTGTAGGTGGTGTGCGCGTTTTCGGCTGTGCCACCTGTTCTGTTGTCTGTCACTGTGGTCACCTTGGCCCCCGTCTTCGTGTGCTGTGCTGCTTGGCCCTGTTGAACAGAAAACAGCCTGAAGACCCTCCGCGAGTACCGTGGAGAACAGTCTGATGATGAAAGCCATGAACGCTTGGGGGAGTTGGACACATGGCGAGTAATTCCCGCACACCCA
This sequence comes from Streptomyces sp. NPDC059142, assembly GCF_042755665.1. Lineage (NCBI taxonomy): Bacteria > Bacillati > Actinomycetota > Actinomycetes > Kitasatosporales > Streptomycetaceae > Streptomyces > Streptomyces sp. NPDC059142. Next base: position 30,975 of record NZ_JBHZDA010000022.1, on the reverse strand, counting down.
ACACCGGCCTGGCCGGTCTGCTGGCGCAGGCGAAGTGGTCCCGCGCGCAGTTCGCACTGATCGTCAACCGCATCGGCGCCGAGGCCGGGCTCGAACTCCACTACGACCAGTCGGCGGTCTCCCACTGGGTCGCGGGCACCATGCCCAAGAACCAGGTCAGGCCGCTGATCGTGGAGGCCTTCGCACGGAAACTCGGACGTCCGGTCACCCACTCGGAGGCCGGCCTTCCCGTCGTACGGTCCGCTCGTTTCGCCCCGTCGTCCGGGGAACTGCCAGGCACTTCCGGCTCTTGGGGCCCCTCGGTCGCCGGCGCCGCGGACGCCTCGGGCGGCGTCCGTTCCGCGGGCTCCTCCGGCGTCTCCGGTCTCTCCGGCGGCCCCGGCACCCCCGGTGCCAACACGCTCGAAGAACTGGTCGACATGGGGAGAGCAGACATGGATCCGTCACGCCGCGGCCTCATCGCGGCGGGTCTGTTCTCCGCCGCCGTCGTCGTTCCGCTCTTCCCCGATCTGGCCCACTCGGCGACCCCTTCGCCCCCCGCACCGGGAAAGCGGACCGTACGTATAGGCGCGCCGCAGGTACAGGCCGTACGCACAATGACGGACCGGATAGCGGACATTCTGGATGAACTCGGGGGCGGTCACGCGCGCCCGATGGCCGCCGCCTTTCTGGTGAACACGGTCATGCCGTGGCTCAAGGCGGAGGCGGCCGAGTCCGTACGCAACGACATGCTGGCCGCCGCCTCCGACCTGGTCTACCTGACCGGCTGGATGGCGATGTACGAGCGGGCCCACGGACTGGGCCAGCAGTACTACCTCCGGGCCCTGGAGCTGGCCGGTTCCGCCGGGGACCACGTCACGTACTGCCGCACGCTGCGCGGCATGTCGCTCCAGGCGTCGAACCTCGGGTACGGCAAACGGGCGCTGGAACTGGCCGACTCGGCGGCCGAGGCGTCACCGAAGGCCGAGCCGCGGCTCCAGGCGTTCCTGTCCGGGCAGCAGGCGCACGCGGCGGCGATGGTCGGGGACCGGCGGCAGGCGTTCGGCCGGCTGCGTCAGACGGAGGCCGCCCTGACCAAGGCGGACAACCGGCGCGATTCCGTCGGCGGGTACGACAGGACCGCGTATCTCTTCCATGTGTCGCACGTGCTGTACGAGTTCAAGGACCTGCCGGGTTCGATCACCGCGCTCCAGCAGTCCTTGCAGGTGCAGCAGAAGCACGAGCGGCAGGGCCGCGTCCACTTCCTCGCCGTCCTGGCGCAGCGCCAACTGGAGCTGGGGCATCTGGAGGCGGCGTGCGGGAGCTGGTGGCAGTTCCTGGACGACTACGAGCACGTCTCGTCGGCCCGGGGGGACGAGCACTTCGAGACGATGCGGCGCAGGCTGCGGCCGTACGCGAAGACCCTGGCGGTACGGAGGCTGGGGCCGAGGATCGACGAGGTCGCCGCCCTGAAGGGGTGAGGGGGCCGGTGCGTTTCGCCCCTGAGGGTGAGGCCGGGCGCTGTCAGTGGACGCGGACGCCGCTCCGCCAGACCGAGGAGACCAGCGGGACACCGGGCCGGTAGGCGAGATGGACATGGCTCGGTGCGTCGAGGAGGGCCAGGTCGGCGCGGGCCCCGGGGGCGAGCCGGCCGATGTCCGTCCGGCGCAGGGCCGCCGCGCCGCCCGCCGTCGCGGACCAGACCGCCTCGTCCGGGGTCATGCCCATGTCGCGTACGGCGAGGGCGACGCAGAACGGCATCGAGGAGGTGAAGGACGAGCCGGGGTTGCAGTCGGTGGAGAGCGCGACGGTCGCGCCCGCGTCGAGCAGCCTGCGGGCGTCCGGCCAGGCGGCGCGGGTGGAGAACTCGGCGCCGGGCAGCAGCGTGGCCACGGTGGCGCCCTGCGCGAGGGCGTCGACGTCCGCGTCCGTGAGATGCGTGCAGTGGTCGGCGGAGGCGGCGTCGAGTTCGACGGCGAGCTGGACGCCGGGGCCGTACGAGAGCTGGTTGGCGTGGACGCGGGGGTGCAGGCCCCTGGCGCGGCCCGCGGTGAGGATCGCGCGGGCCTGGTCGCCGTCGAAGGCCCCCCGCTCGCAGAAGACGTCGATCCAGCGGGCGTACGGGGCGCACGCGTCCAGCATCTCGCCGGTGACCAGGTCGACGTACGCGGCCGGGTCGGCGGCGTGGTCGGGCGGGACGATGTGCGCGCCGAGATAGGTGACCTCGTCGGTCTGCTCCCCGGCGATACGGAGGGCACGGGCCTCGTCGGCGGCGGTCAGCCCGTAGCCGGACTTGGTCTCCTGCGTGGTGGTGCCCTGCCGCAGCGCCTCGGCGAGGTAGCGCGCGACGTTGGCGGACAGCTCGGCGTCGGTCGCGGCGCGGGTGGCGGCGACGGTGGTGCGGATGCCGCCGGCGGAGTAGGCGCGGCCGGACATACGGGCGTTGAACTCCTGGGTCCGGTCGCCCGCGAAGACCAGATGGGAGTGGGAGTCGACGAAGCCGGGGAGGGCGGCCCGGCCGCCGGCGTCGACGACGTTGTCAGTGGCGGGTGCTTTGCTTGATTCACCGACCCAGGCGACGCGGTCGCCGTCGATGACGACGGCCGCGTCCTGGATCAGACCGATGGGGGTTCCGTCACCGAGAGAGGGGTCGTTGGTGACCAGACTGGCGATGTTGGTGATGACGGTCGTGGTCGTCGTCATGGGAAGAATGATCTCCTTGGACCGTAGTGGCCGTGCGGGCCATGACTACCGTGACGGCTGTGACGGCCGTACTGGCTGTGACGGCGGTGACAGTCGCGGCGGCCGTACTGCCGGGGGCGCGGGTCGTGGGGTCGGCGGCCCGGGGCGGGGGGTCAGCCGCGCAGGGCGGCGATGGACCGGTGGAGGGCTGCCGGGACGTCGGGGATCAGGGCATGGGTTCCGTCGCGTACGACATGACGGCCGCCCACGACCGTATGGCGTACATCAGCGGCGGAGGCGGCGAATACCGCGGTCTCCGCTCCGAGCCGTGGCAGCGAGCCCGCTGTTCTGACGGAGTCCAACGCGATCGTGACCAGGTCGGCGAGCGCGCCGCGTTCGATACGGCCCGCGTCGGGCCGGCCGAGGGCCGCGTGGCCGTCGGCGGTGGCCGCGCGCAGCAGCGCCGCCGCCGTCCAGTGGCCGCGGCGGCGGGAGCGCAGCCGCTCGTTCAGCTCCATCGCGCGCGCCTCCTCGAAGAGGTCGACGACGGCGTGGCTGTCGCTGCCGAGGGAGAGCGGCGAGCCCGCGCGCTGGAGGCGTTCGGCGGGGCCGATGCCGTCGGCGAGGTCGCGCTCCGTCGTGGGGCACATGCAGGTGCCGGTGGCGGTGGCGCCCAGCAGGGCGATGTCCTCGTCGGTGAGGTGCGTGTTGTGGACGCCGGTGGTCCGGGCGCCCAGGACGCCGTGGTCGGCGAGGAGCCGGGCGGGGGTGCGGCCGTGGACAGCGAGGCATGCCTCGTTCTCCGCGGTCTGCTCGGAGAGGTGGACGTGCAGCGGCGCCCTGTGCTCCTCGGCCCAGGCGGCGACGGTGGCGAGTTGCTCGGCGGGGACGGCGCGTACGGAGTGGACGGCCGCGCCGATCAGCGTCCGGTCGCTGTCCTCGACGGCCGAGGCGAGTGCGGAGACGCGCTCCGCCCAGGCGGTCGCGTCGCCGTCGGAGAAGCGGAGCTGATGCTGCTCGGGGGGCTCGCCGCCGCGCCGCTTGGCGATGCCGGAGGAGAGATAGGCGGTGTCGAGGAGCGTGATCCGGATCCCGGCCTCGGCCGCCGCGGCGATCAGGGCCTCGCCCATGGCGTTGGGCTGGGCGTAGGGCGTGCCGCCGGGCGCGTGGTGGAGGTAGTGGAACTCACCGACGGAGGTGATGCCGGCCAGCGCCATCTCCGCGTAGACGGCGCGGGCGAGGGTGAAGTACGAGTCGGGGGTGAGCCTGGCGGCGATCCCGTACATGATCTCGCGCCAGGTCCAGAAGGTGCCGGAGCCGACCTGGACGGTGGAGCGCAGGGCGCGGTGGAAGGCGTGGGAGTGGGCGTTGGCCAGGCCCGGGAGGGTCAGGCCGCGCAGGACCGTGGCGCCGGGGGGCGGCGTGGTGACCTGGGTGCGTACGTCGCTGATCCGGCCGTCCGTGACGCCGACCGCCACGCCGGGCTCGACGTGGGGCCGGCCGTCGGTGAGCCAGGCGTGCTCCAGCCAGTAGGTGCGGGCCGGTCCGGGCGGCGCGTCGGGGCCCGTGGTCCCGGTGGACGCCTCGGGGCGGGCGGTGGCCCTGGTCCTGCCCGGGGCCGCGGTCGGCTGCGTCATGCGCACGCGAGTCCTTCCAGTACGTCGGCGAGGGCCAGCACTCCGGCCGCGCAGTCGTCCTCGGTCGCGGATTCGGCCGGGGAGTGGGAGACGCCCGTGGGGTTCCGTACGAACAGCATGGCGGTCGGGATGGAGCCGGACAGAATCCCCGCGTCGTGTCCGGCGCCGGTACCGAGCACGGGGATCCCACGGCGCCCGGCCCTGGCTCCCCGGGCTCCGGCCCCGGCCCCGGCTTCCCCGGCCCCGGCTCCCCCGGCCGGGTCCGTGCCGGTCGCGGTAGCGGGGTGGCGGCCGAGGATACGGGCGAGTTCGTCCCGCAGAGCGTGCTCGAACTCCACGACGGGGGTGAAGGACTCCCGTACGACCTGTACATCGATGCCCGCGCGGTCCGCGGCCTCGCGGGCGGCGGCCTCGATCGCGGCGACGACGGTGTCCAGGGCGGACTGGTCGGCGGCGCGGGAGTCCAGCCAGCCGCGTACGAGGGAGGGGATGGCGTTGACGCCGTTGGGTTCGACGGAGATCTTGCCGAAGGTGGCGAGGGCGCCGGCGAACTCCGCCTCGCGGCGGGCGGCGAGGACGGTCTCGGCGTACGTCAGCATCGGGTCGCGGCGGTCGGCGAGACGGGTGGTGCCCGCGTGGTTGGCCTCGCCGTGGAAGTCGAAGCGCCAGCGGCCGTGCGGCCAGATCGCGGACGCGATGCCGACGGGGTCGCCGGAGAGGTCGAGGGCGCGTCCCTGCTCGACGTGGAGTTCGACGAACGCGCCGATCCCGGCGAGGCGTTCGGGGTCGGGCCCGAGGGTGGCGGGGTCGTACCCGGCGGCCTCCATCGCCTTCGGCAGCGGGACGCCGTCGCCGTCGCGCAGCTCATGGGCCTGGGCGGCGGTGAGCCGTCCCGCGGTGAGCCGGGAGCCGACGCAGGCGAGACCGAAGCGGGCGCCCTCCTCGTCGCCGAAGTTGGAGATGGCCAGGGGTCTGGTGAGCCGCGCTCCCCTGCGCCGGAGTTCGTCCAGCGCGGCGAAGGAGGAGACGACACCGAGCGGCCCGTCGAAGGCGCCCCCGTCGGGTACGGAGTCGAGATGCGAGCCGGTGACGACGGCGTCCCCGGCGAGGGGGTCGCCGAGCCACGCCCACTGGTTGCCGTTGCGGTCGACCTCGTAGGCGAGGCCCCGGTCCTCGGCCTGCGCGCGGAACCAGGCGCGGCAGTCGGCGTCGGCGGCGGTCCAGGCGTAGCGGCGGTAGCCGCCGCTGCCCGGGTCGCGGCCGAGGGGGGCGAGGTCGCGCCACATCTCCTGGAAGGAGGCGGGGGCGGAGGGCGCGGCGGGGGCCGGGGGGCGCGGTTCGGAGGAGGTCATGCCGTGGCGCCCTCGGCCGGCGCGGCGGCGGGCCCGTCCCCCCGGGCGTTCTCCCGTCCGTCCCCCCGGGCGCCTTCCCGTCCGTCCGCCCCGCTGTCCGCCGGTCCGTCTTCCGGTGCGCCCTCCCGCATGGGGATACGGACGCCGCGCTCGTCGGCGACCGTCTCCGCGAGGTCGTAGCCGGCGTCGACATGGCGGATGACGCCCATGCCGGGGTCGTTGGTCAGCACGCGGCGGATCTTCTCGCCCGCGAGCGGGGTGCCGTCGGCGACCGTGACCTGGCCCGCGTGGATCGAGCGGCCCATGCCGACACCGCCGCCGTGGTGGAGGGAGACCCAGGAGGCACCGGAGGCGACATTGACCATGGCGTTCAGGAGCGGCCAGTCGGCGATGGCGTCGGAGCCGTCGAGCATGGCCTCCGTCTCGCGGTACGGGGAGGCGACCGAGCCGCAGTCCAGGTGGTCGCGGCCGATGACGAGGGGCGCGGCGAGTTCGCCGGAGGCGACCATGTCGTTGAAGCGCTCGCCCGCCTTGTCGCGCTCGCCGTAGCCGAGCCAGCAGATCCGGGCCGGCAGGCCCTGGAAGTGGACGCGCTCGCCCGCCATCTTGATCCAGCGGTGCAGGGACTCGTTCTCGGGGAAGAGGTCGAGGATCGCCCGGTCGGTCTTGTGGATGTCCGATGCCTCGCCGGAGAGCGCCGCCCAGCGGAACGGGCCCTTCCCCTCGCAGAAGAGCGGCCTGATGTAGGCGGGCACGAAGCCGGGGAAGGCGAAGGCGCGCTCGTATCCGGCCAGTTGGGCCTCGCCACGGATGGAGTTGCCGTAGTCGAAGACCTCGGCGCCCGCGTCCATGAAGCCGACCATCGCCTCGACGTGCCGGGCCATCGACTCACGGGCGCGCCGGGTGAAGTCGGCGGGCTTCTCGGCGGCGTACGTCGCCATGTCGTCGAAGTCGACGCCGAGCGGCAGATAGGCGAGCGGGTCGTGCGCGGAGGTCTGGTCCGTGACGATGTCGACGGGCGCGCCCTCGGCGAGCATGCGCGGCAGCAGTTCCGCCGCGTTGCCCAGCAGCCCGATGGAGAGCGGACGGCGGGCGTCGCGCGCCTCGGTGGCGAGCTGGAGCGCGTGGTCCAGGCTGTCGGCCCGTACGTCGAGGTAGCGGTGCTCGATGCGGCGGTCGATGGCGCGCGGGTCGCAGTCGATACAGATCGCGACCCCGTCGTTCATGGTCACGGCGAGCGGCTGCGCGCCGCCCATGCCGCCCAGACCGGCGGTGAGGGTGATCGTCCCGGCGAGCGTGCCGCCGAACCGCTTCGCGGCGACGGCCGCGAACGTCTCGTACGTGCCCTGGAGGATGCCCTGGGTGCCGATGTAGATCCACGATCCGGCGGTCATCTGGCCGTACATGGTGAGCCCGAGGGATTCGAGCCGCCGGAACTCCTCCCAGTTGGCCCAGTCGCCGACCAGGTTGGAGTTGGCGAGCAGCACGCGCGGCGCCCACTCGTGCGTCTGCATGACGCCCACGGGCCGGCCGGACTGGACGAGCATCGTCTCGTCCTGCTTGAGCGTGCGCAGCGTACGGACCATGGCGTCGAAGGAGCGCCAGTCGCGGGCCGCCTTGCCGGTGCCGCCGTAGACGACGAGCTTGTCGGGGTGTTCCGCGACCTCGGGGTCGAGGTTGTTCTGGAGCATCCGGAGGGCCGCTTCCTGCTGCCATCCCAGGGCGCTCAGTTCCGTACCGCGCGGTGCCCGTACCGGCCGGGGTCCTGACATGGCGGGTGCCTCCTCCGTGACGCTCCTGCTGGACGATCCTTTTGGACGATCCTGTTGGACAATCTATTCACATCCTGGCCGGATGAATAGAAGTAGTCAACCACTGCGCCGCGGGCCCCCGGATGATTGGCTGGCGTCCATGCCTTCAGACATGCCTCCGAAGACGCCCCCGCACCCCTCCGCCGCCCGCCGGGACCGGGCGGTACGGGCCGCGGTGGAGCAGGGGCTGATCAGCGACGCGACCCCGCTCGTGGCGCTGCTCGACGTGGCCGGAATCCGTGGATCGGCCGCCGCGCTCCGTGCCGCCTTCGCCGAGGTCACGGCCCCCGGCACGTCCGTGCTGCACGCCTTCGCCGTCAAGGCCGCGCCCCTCGTGCCCGTGCTGCGGCTGCTGGCCGCGGAGGGCGTCGGCGCCGAGGTCGCGAGCCCGGGGGAGCTCGCGCTCGCGCGCGCCGCGGGGGTACGGGCCGACCGCACCGTCCTCGACTCCCCCGCCAAGACCGTCACGGAGCTGCGCGAGGCGTTCGCGCTCGGCATCGCCGTCAACGCGGACAATCCGCAGGAGCTGGCCCGTATCGACGCCCTGGCCGGCACGGCGCGGGCCGGCGGCGCGCCCGTCCCGCCCTGCGGGCTGCGGGTCAATCCGCAGCTCGGCGCCGGGTCGATCGGCGCGCTCTCCACCGCCACGGCGACCTCCAAGTTCGGTGTCGCGCTGCGCGACGAGGGCGCCCGCGCCTGGGTGGTGCGGGCGTATCTGGACCGTCCGTGGCTCACCCGGCTGCACACCCACTCCGGCTCGCAGGGCGTCCCGCTCGACCTGATGGCCCACGGCGTACGGACCCTGTACGAGCTGGCGGAGGAGATCAACGCGGCGGCCGGCCGCCGTCAGATCGACACCCTCGACATCGGCGGCGGCCTCCCGGTCAACTTCGCCTCCGACGAGGAGACGCCCACCTACGCCGCGTACACCCGGCTCCTCGGGGAGACCGTGCCGGGAATGCTGGACGGGCGGTACGCACTGGTGACGGAGTTCGGCCGTTCACTGCTCGCCAAGCACGGCACGGTCCTCTCGCGCGTCGAGTACGCCAAGTCCGCCGGGGGCCGGCCCATCGCGGTGACCCACGCGGGCGCGCAGGTCGCCACCCGTACGGTCTACGCCCCGGCCGCCTGGCCAGTACGTATCGCCGCCTACGACGCCGAGGGGCGGCCCAGGCCGGGCCCCGCCGTGGCGCAGGACATCGCGGGACCGGCCTGCTTCGCGGGCGATCTCCTCGCGGAGAACCGTCCGCTGCCGCTGCTGGAACAGGGCGATCTGGTCGCCGCGCTCGACACGGGGGCGTACTTCTTCACCGCCCACTACTCCTACAACAGCCTTGCCAGGCCGGGGATTCACGGCTTTGTCGTGAAAGCGGGTACCGGTGCCGAGGTGCGCTTCGCTACCGTACGGGGACAGCAGTCGACCGACGAGATCGTGGCCGAGTCGGGCGGCGCGTACGGCGACGCGCTGCTGGACTGAGGAGCGGAAGTACGGGCGCCACCGGGCCGGATCCCATCACATCCGGTCTTCTTCTTGCCAACTGTCTCCGAATCGCGTGCATGTTCCGATGGAAAATGCCAGAACGCCCACCCCTCGCGCGGACGTTGCGTAATCTCGCGGTTACTGCCGTACGGCAGTGCGCCCGCACGCCCGGCAGGGAGGGGAGTCCGCGTGCCCGGAATCGATGCGTGCCTGGAAGAGGCCATGAGCCTGCCGGGAGCGCGCGGCGCGGCGATCGTCGACTGGACGAGCGGGCTCGCGCTCGGCACGGCGGGACAGTCACCCAACGGCGACCACGAGGCCACGGCCGCCGAGACGGCCGAACTGGCGCGCGCCGCCGCCGAGTACACGGCCTTCGCACCCGAGCCGCCCGAACCGCCCGAACCGTCCCCGCCTTCCGAGCCGCCCGAACCGTCCCCGCCTTCCGAGTCAGCCGGAACACCGGGCAGGGCGCCGGGCGGAACGCCGAACGGCGGGCAGGACGAGGGCCAGAACGAGGGCCAGGGCAAGGGTCAGGGCGAGGGCGAAGGCGGGCGCCGGGGAAAAGGCCGTAAAGGCCCGCCCGTCCAGGACCTCATCGTCACCACCCGCACCGGCTATCACATCCTCACCTTCGTCGAGACGACCTTCGACAGCAGCGTCTTCCTGCACCTCTGGATGGACCGCGACACCGGCAACCTCGCCCTCGCCCGATTACGCCTCGGCCGCCTCGCGGAACGGCTGGTGCTGGGATGACCTCGGCGAGACCCCCGCGCCCCTCTGGCACGTCCGGCACGTCCGAACGCTCCGGTATATCCGGCCACTCCGGCATATCCGGCGCCTCAGGCCCGTCCGGCCCCTCCGGAGGCTCCGGCCCCTCCGGTGGCTCCGTCCTCTCCCCGATGCTCGTGCGGCTCGCCGGGGAACGCGCCACCGGCGCCCTGCTCCGCGACCACGGCACGCTCTACCTCACCGACGGCCGTGTCGTGCACGCCGAGAGCCCCGCCGCCCCCGGGATCGACGTCCTCCTCACCGCCGGTGGCAGGCTGCCCCGGGCGGGCTGGGAGGAGGCCGTGGACCAGGCGGGCACCCGCCGCGAGGTCGGCAGATTCCTCGTCGACAGCGGCCGGATCCACAACGGCGAGCTGGAGATAGCCCATACGGGCGCGCTCTTCGACGCCGCCTTCTTCGCCCTCGCCCCCGCCAGCGGCCCCACCCGCTTCCGCTACGGGGTGGCCCACTGGATCGGCTCCGTACGGCCCGTCACCGCGACGGCCGTGGAGCGCGAGACCCTGCGGCGGCGCGAACTCCTCGACCAGGTCTGGCCGTACGCCGCCGTCGACACCGCCCCCGTGGTCGCCCGAAGACCGGCACCCGGCCAGGCGGTCACCCGCCGGCAGCGCGCGCTGCTGGAGCTGGCCGACGGCGTACGGACCCCCGTGGCCATCGCCTGGACGCTGGGCAGGCCCGCGTTCCACACCCTTCTCGACATCCGCAGGCTGGCCGCGGCCGGCCTCGTCGAGACGCCCGACGACCCGTCGTCGGCCCCCCACGCGACGGTTCCCTCCTGGGTCGCGACGGTCTCCGCGGCCCCGGACATCGCCCTGTTACGCCGGCTCCGCGACGCACTGGAGGCAACCCTGTGACCTTCCGCCCCATCCACCGAGACTCCGAGGGTCCACGGCCGGGAACGGGCCCGTGCGGCCTCGTCCGAGCAGGCCGCGCCACGGCGTCATGAGGCGTGCTCTGCGGGCGCGCGCCGAGAGGAGACAGCTCATGACAGCGGAGGCCGACGTACTCGGCGAACTCAGGCGCCTTCGGGCCCGACTCCCGCAGCTCACCGGGTCCCTGGCGGCCAGCACCGACGGTCTGGTGCTGGCCCAGGACACCGCCGACGTGGAGGCCGAGGGGGTCGCCGCGCTCACCGCCGCCGCGCTGGGCGTCGCCGTGCGGCTCACGGACGCCACCGGGCAGGGCGCCTTCAAGGAGCTGCTGGTCCGGGGCGAGCTGGGGTACGTCGCGACCTACGCGGCGGGATCCTCGGCGGTTCTGACACTTCTGGCTGAACCCAGGACCAATGTGGGCAGACTCCATCTGGAGGCTCGCCGGTCGAGCGCCCGGATCGGCGAACTGGTCGACGGCGCCCTCGAACGGCTGGAGAACGCCTGACCCATGGCCTCCTCCAGCCCCCAGTGCCCCTCGTCCCCCTCCAGCTCCTCCGGGAGTTCCTCCGGCAGCTCCTCCGGCTCCTCCACCCCCTCCCCCTCACGCAGAACACGCGCCCCCCGGCCGTCCGGAACACCCCGGGCGTCCGTACGACGGAAAGGAAGTGCGACGTTCATGGCCAACACCGAAGCCGCCCTCAAAGAAGCGGTCACCACCATCGAAGGGGCCCTCGGGGCCGCCCTCGTCGACTACTCCAGCGGCATGGCCCTCGGTACGGTCGGCGGCAGCAAGGATCTCGACCTGACCGTCGCGGCGGCGGGCAACACCGATGTGGTCCGGTCGAAGGTCCGCACCATGGAACTGCTCGGCCTCAAGGACGAGATCGAGGACATCCTGATCACCCTCGGCAGCCAGTACCACCTCATCCGGCTGCTCAAGGGCCGTGGCAACAGCGGACTCTTCCTCTACCTGGCGCTGGACAAGGCGCGGGCCAATCTGGCGATGGCCCGCCACCAGCTCGGCAAGATCGAGAACAGCCTGGAGGTCTGACCCGGCCCGGAGGCTCCCGCCGGGCCCCCGGGGGTCCGCCCCTGTTCAGCGACGACGCCGTGCCCCGCCGGGCACGGCGTCACCCGCGCCCAGCCCCGTCGTGCGATACCCCTTCACCTGCGCGCCGACCGGCCGCCCCTCCCCCGCCCAGTCGGTACGGACCCACAGCAGCGCCTCGTCCCGCTCCTCGCGCCGCCCCAGCCAGCCCGCCTTGAGCCAGAGCCCGGTGCCCGCGCCCGCGAGGGCCAGCCCCACGGCGATCGGCACCGCGAACGAGCACGCCACCGCCGCGAGGAACGCCCCGAGCAGCCACCACCGGTGGGCGCGCCGCCAGTTCCGTACCGTCACCGCCCGGTCCTGGAGGAAGTCGAACTTCCCCGCGCGCGTCGCCGCGTCCGCCCACCCGGTGTACCGGCGCCTCCGGACGAGGACGACCACCGCCGCGCAGACCAGGAAGAGCGCGGCGCCCGCGTATCCGCCGACGCGCCGCCCGGTCAGCCCGGGAATCAGGAACCCGATCCCGGCCGCCAGCACCCCCAGCCACCACAGAGGGGCCGCCCCGGCCCGTACGACCACCGCCACCCGTACCAGAGACTGTCCTGCGCGCCCCACGGCCTGCCGCCTCCTCAAGCGTGTCAACTGTGTGGCGGCAGATTAATGACGGACTCTGAGCGTTTCCTGAGAACCAGCGGAACGCACGCCTCCGGCAGCCGCGTGCACCGGTACGCCGGAGCGCCCGGCCGTCGCCGCGCGAGCGCGCCCGTACGCCCGCTCACTCCACGAAGAGCCCCCGGGCCGCGGCCCGCGTGTCGAACTCCTCCAGGCGCGCCTGCGCGTCCGGCAGCCCGTCGCACATCGCCTCCAGCAGCACCCGGCCCAGCAGCATCGGCGCGCACGCCGTGTCGAAGGCGAGGCCCGTGCCGACCGCCGCCGGGATCAGCAGGTCGCTGTGGGCGGCGACCGGGGCGAAGGCCGAGTCCGCGACCGTGACCACCGTCAGCCCCGCCGAGCGGGCGTACGCCAGCGCGTCCACGACCTCCTTCGGATGGCGCGGCAGCGCGAAGCAGAGCAGCGCGCTCGCGCCCGCGCTCCGCGCCGTGTCGATCCGGTCGGGGAGCATCGTGCCGCCCTCGTCCAGCAGCCGTACGTCCGGGTGGACCTTGGCCGCGAAGTAGGCGAAGCCGCGCGCCTGCGAGGAGGCCGCGCGCAGACCGAGCACCGGGAGCGGCCGGGAGCCCGCGAGGAGCTTGCCCGCGCGCTCCACGGGCGCGGGGTCGGCGAGCAGCTCGGCGAGCCGCCGCAGGTTCTCGATCTCGCCGCGCACGGCCTGCTGGTACTCGTTGTACGGGGTCTCCCCCTCGGCCTGTCCGCCCGGCGCGACCTCGCGCAGGTGCCGGCGCAGCGCGGGGTAGCCGTCGAAGCCGAGCGCGACCGCGAAGCGGGTGACGGAGGGCTGGCTGACCCCGGCCAGCTCCGCCAGCTCGACGCTGGACAGGAACGGCGCGTCCACCGCCTGGCGCACCATGCTGTGCGCGATGCGCCGCTGGGTGGGGGTGAGGCGGTGGCCCTCGAAGAGCTGCTGGAGCCGGGCGGCGGGGCTGTCGCTCATGCGAGATTCCTCAATTCCCTTCGTGGGGCCGGTCGTGGCGGGCCGGCGGACGGGCGCTCAGGTCGCCGGCCAGCTCCGTGAACCGGTCGAGCAGCGTGGCCGCCGCCGTCACATCATCGGTCAACGGCCGGTCCGCCACCTCCTCGTCGAGTACGGACTCGGCCAGCGCATACGCCCTGCCGACCGGCAGCTCCGGTTCGGGACGCAGCCCGCGCTGGCGCAACGCCCTTACGGCGGCGACGAGTTCGCAGCCGACGACCAGGCGGTACGGGTCCGCGAGCCGCAGTGTCTGGCGGGCGGCGAGGGAGGCGAAGCTGGCCTGTTCCTCCACGCCCCGGGAGAGCACCGCGTGGCCGAGCGAGGCGGGCGCGGAGAACGCCCGCAGATCGCCGAGGGCCGCGCCCGCCGCGTACTCCAGGATCATCACGCCGGAGCTGGCGGGTTCGGCGTCGGCGAGGAAGGGCCGCAGCCGGGTGAAGCCGGGCTCGTTGAGCGCGGAGAGCCGGGAGGTGGAGAGCCGCGCGGTCTGGACGAGCGCGAGCCTGAAGTGGTCGAGCGCCAGGGCGATCTGGGCCAGGTAGAAGCCGCCGTGGTGGTACGCGGCGGGCAGCGGCTCCGCGTCCGTGCCGGGGCGGATCAGCGGGTTCTCGGCGGCGGCGTTGATCTCGACGGCGAGGGCCCGCTCCAGCGCGTCGGCGGCGTCGCGCGCGGGGCCGTGTATCTGCGGGACGCAGCGGAAACCGTACGGGTCCTGGATACGGCCGAGCGGCGGCCCCGGCCGTTCGGGGGCGCCGAGGATCGCGCGCAGGTCGGCGGCGACGGCGTAGGAGCCGGGGTGCGGGCGCGCGGCGTGCACGGGTTCCGCGTACGCCTCGTACGAGCCGTCGACGGCCAGCAGGGAGAGCGCGGCGACGAGTTCGGTGGCGGCGACGAGGCGGCGCAGTTCGTCGAGGGCGAGCGCCGCCTGGCCGAGGGTCAGTGCGTTGCTGCTGATCAGGGCGAGGGCGTCGTTGTTGTCGAGGGGCTGCGGGGCGGGCGGCGGGCCGCCCCGCCCGCAGTAGCCGCCGCGCGCTCCCGTGGACCGCCCGCCGGTCCGTACGCCGGGCGGGCCTCCCTCGTCCTCGCCGGGGAGCCGCCAGGGGTGCTCGCCGGCGAGGGCGAGGCCCATCTGCGCGAGGGCGGCGATGTCGCCCGTGCCGACCGAGCCGAACGCGTGCACCAGCGGGTACGCGCCGGACTCCAGGGCGTCGCAGAGCGCGGTGACGACGGTGGGCCGCAGCCCGGCCCCGCCCGCCAGAAGCTGGTTGGCGCGCACGGCGAGCATGGCGCGGACCTCGCGGGCGGGCAGCGGTTCCCCGATGGCCCCGGCGTGGCTGCGCAGCAGGCGCAGCCCGTGGTCGGCGGCGGCCTCGGTGGGCACGGCCTCGGAGCGGTTGGCGCCGACGCCGGTGGAGCGCCCGTACACCCGCCCCGAGGCGGCCAGCTCGCGGGCGACGTGCCAGCTCTGCTCGACGCGCTTGATCGCCTCGGTTCCGGGTACCGGTCGGGCGGCGCCGTCGGCGAGCCGGACGATGTCGGACACCGGGAGGCTCTGTCCGTCGAGCACGACAATGGATGGAATAGTCGTAGTGGCCGGACTCGTACCCCCACCACCCTCTGGGTCCGTCATGCGGGACGACATCATGCTCAAACGCCTCTTTTCGGACCTCGCGTCTCGCCCTGCGGTCATCCGTAACCTGTGATTTACGCGCAGGCATTGACAATCTATTCAGAGAACAAGAACTCTGCATGACTATATGCAGCGAGGCAAGAGACGCGGGTACGGGACGCGGGCAGGCGACTCAAGGGACTACTGATGATCACATTCGACGCGGTGAACAAACGCTTCCCCAACGGCACCACGGCGGTCCACGACCTGACGCTGGAGATGCCCGAGGGGGGCATCACCGTGCTGGTCGGCTCCTCCGGGTGCGGCAAGACCACCACGCTCCGCATGATCAACCGGATGGTCGACCCGACCTCCGGCACCATCCGGCTGGGCGGCAAGGACATCCTCGACCAGGACGCCGCCGAGCTGAGACGGGGCATCGGCTACGTCATCCAGCAGTCGGGGCTCTTCCCGCACCGGACCGTCCTGGACAACATCGCGACGGTGCCCCTGCTGCTCGGCTGGGGCCGCAGGAAGGCACGGGCACGGGCGGCGGAGCTGCTGGAGACCGTGGGGCTGGCGGCGGACGCCGGCAAGCGCTACCCGCACCAGCTCTCCGGCGGCCAGCAGCAGCGCGTCGGCGTGGCCAGGGCGCTCGCCGCCGACCCGCCGGTGCTGCTGATGGACGAACCGTTCGGCGCGGTCGACCCGGTGGTACGGACCCAGCTCCAGGACGAGCTGCTCCGCCTCCAGCAGGAGCTGAACAAGACCATCGCGTTCGTCACGCACGACATCGACGAGGCGGTACGGCTCGGCGACCGCATCGCGGTCTTCCGCACGGGCGGCCATCTCGTCCAGTGCGCCGCCCCCGCCGAACTGCTGGCCCGCCCGGCGGACCCGTTCGTCGCCGACTTCCTCGGCGCGGAGCGCGAGCTGAAGCTGCTGTCGCTGACGACGCTCGACCGGGTGCCGGTCCAGCGGGCGACGACGGTACGGGAGGACGCGCCGGCGCCCGCGCGCGGCAGCGGCCCGCATCTGGTCGTCTCCGCGAAGGGCGAGCCCCTGGGCTGGCTGGACCCCGACCGGGGCGCGGGCCCCGGCACGGGCCCCGCGCACGCGGAACGCATCACGCCGGTACGGCCGCTGCGCGACACGGACTCGCTGCTCGCGGCGCTGAACGAGTCGATCGCCTCGCCCACGGGGCAGATAGCCCGGGTCGACGCGGACGGCGTGCTGACGGGGGTCACCTCGCGCGAGGTGATCCACGAGCACGCGGGACGCAGCCACCGCGAGGCGGCGGCGCCGGTCCCGGCCGCAGCGGCGCCGGCAGCGGCGGCGTCCGCCTCGGAGGCCGGGCCCGCGGCGGGCTCCTCCGCCGGGGATCCGTCCGCCGGGGACCCCTCCGCCGAGGACGCGGCCGTATGACCATCCAATGGTCGTGGATATCCGACCACGCGGGCGATCTCGCCACCCTCACCGTCTCGCACCTCCAGGCCGCCCTCACCGCCGTCCTCCTCGGCCTGCTGGTCTCCCTCCCCCTCGCCGTCCTCGCCCACCGGGTGCGCCCGCTGCGCGGGTTCCTGCTCGGGCTCTCGAACGTGCTGTTCACGATCCCGTCCATCGCGGTCTTCGTGCTCCTCCTCCCGGTCTCCGGGCTGACCAGGACCACCACCGTGATCGGGCTGACGATCTACACGCTGGTCGTTCTCCTGCGGAACACGGTCGAAGGGCTCGACTCCGTGCCGGTCAAGGCCCGGGAGGCCGCCGTGGCCATGGGGACACGCCCGCTCCGTACGCTCCTCACCGTCGAGCTGCCACTCGCCCTCCCCGTGATCATGGCGGGCGTGCGGATCGCCACGGTCATGTCCATCTCCCTGGTCAGCGTCGCCACGTACATCGGTGACGGCGGCCTCGGCCAGCTCTTCACCGACGGGTTCCAGCGCAACTTCCCCACCCCCGTGGTGGCCGGCGTCGTGCTGACCCTGCTGCTCGCGCTGGTCGCGGACGCGGTTCTGGTCGGCGTCCAGTACGTACTCACCCCCTGGACGAGACGGCCCGGTCGCCCCAGGACGAGCGGGAAGGTCTGACCCGGCATGTACGAACTCTTCGAGAACCTCGGCTCCTGGCTGACCGCGGGCGAGCAGTGGGCGGGGTCCGACGGCATCGGCCACCGGCTCGCCGAGCACCTCCAGTACTCGCTGCTCGCGACCCTGATCGCCGCCGTGATCGCGCTGCCCGTCGGGCTGCTGATCGGGCACACGGGGCGCGGCGCGTTCCTCGCGATCAACCTGTCCTCCTTCGGCCGCGCGCTGCCGACGGTCGGTCTGGTCGTGCTGGTCTTCCTGGCCAGCGGGCTCTCCATGACGCCGGTGTACGTGGCGCTGGTGGCGCTCGCGGTCCCGTCGATCGTGACCAACACGTACGCGGGGATGAGCGCGATCGACCCGGAGGTGAAGGACGCGGCGCGGGGCCAGGGCATGCGCGGCCACCAGGTGCTGTTCCAGGTCGAGATCCCGCTCGCGCTGCCGCTGATCATGACCGGGCTGCGGCTCGCGCTGATCCAGGTGGTCGCGACGGCGACGATCGCCGCGTACGTCAGCTTCGGCGGTCTGGGCCGGTACGTCTTCGACGGTCTCGCCCAGCGCGACCTCGTCCAGGTGCTGGGCGGCGCGGTGCTGGTCGCGGTGGTCGCCGTAGTCCTGGACCTGGCGCTCGCCGGGCTCCAGCGCCTCCTGTTCCGCCACCGTACGCCCGCGTGAACCGCTGGACCGCCCCTCCTCCACCTTCTCCGTACCCCTCCCGGGAGACCCACCCATGAACGCACCGATGAACCGGCGCACCCTCCTCGGCGGCCTGTTCGCCGCGGCCTCCGTCCCCGTGCTCGCCGCGTGCGGCGGCGGCATCACCTCCCTCGACGGGCAGAGCGCGGCCGGCGGGAGCGGGGGCGGCGGCTCCAGCGCGGACGGGCTCACCATCGGCACCGCCAACTTCACCGAGAACCAGATCCTCGGCTACCTCTACGCGTCCGTCCTCGGCGCCGCCGGGGTGAAGACGAAGGTCCGCCCCAACCTCGGCACCCGCGAGATCCTCATCCCCGCGCTCAAGGGCGGCGACATCGACCTGCTCCCCGAGTACCAGGGCGCGCTGCTGCACTACCTCTCCCCCAAGGCCACCGCCACCGAGGAGGGCGACATGCAGAACGCCCTGGCGGTCGCCCTCCCGGCGGGGCTCCAGGTCCTCCCGTACGGGAAGGCCGAGGACTCCGACGCCTTCGCCGTCACGCGCGCGACCGCCGAGAAGTACGGGCTGCGGACCCTGGCGGACCTGAAGAAGCAGAACGGGAAGCTGGTCGTCGGGGCGGCGCCCGAGGTGAAGAAGCGGGTGGTGGGCGTCGTGGGGCTCAAGGAGGTCTACGGCGTGGAGTTCAAGGAGTTCAAGTCGCTGGACTCCTCGGGGCCGCTGGTCAAGGGGGCGCTGAAGAAGGGGGACGTGGACGTCGCCAACCTCTTCACCACGGACACCGACATCGCCGACGAGGGCTGGGTGGTGCTCACCGACCCGAAGAACCTGATCCCCGGTCAGCACATCGTGCCCCTGATCGCCGACCGCAAGGCCGACTCGGCGGTGCGCAAGGCGCTGGCCCGGCTGGGCAACGCGCTGTCGACGGAGGATCTGACGGAGCTGAACCGCAAGGTCGACAAGGACAAGAAGGACCCGGAGGACGTGGCGAGGCAGTGGACGGCCGAGCGGGGCCTGACGAAGAAGTCCTGACGGAGACGTCCCGACGGAGACGTCCCGACGGAGACGTCCCGACGGAGA
The DNA here is from genome assembly GCF_042755665.1 of Streptomyces sp. NPDC059142. Taxonomy (NCBI): domain Bacteria; kingdom Bacillati; phylum Actinomycetota; class Actinomycetes; order Kitasatosporales; family Streptomycetaceae; genus Streptomyces; species Streptomyces sp. NPDC059142. The sequence goes on along the minus strand of NZ_JBHZDA010000022.1, from coordinate 12,246 downwards.
CGTCCCGACGGAGACGTCCCGCGGAGAGGGAGGGCTTCGGCGCCGCGACGGATCGAGCGGCACGTCCCCGGACGGAGGGGCGCCGGGCGGGCCCGGGCAAAGACGGGGGGTAGCCCCACTGACCGGGGCCCGTCCGCTTCGTACCGTACCGGTATGGAAGCCCGCGACCCTGAGCTGAAGAAGGACCTCGACGCCACACTCCAGGCGCGCAACGAGCTGGGGGCGGAGTACGACTCCGCGCTCATCGAGTCGTTCCTGGAGAAGGTGGAGCAGCGGCTGGACAGCACGGTGGACCGCCGTGTCCGGCGGCAGCTCGCCGAGAAACAGATGGTCGTCGCCCGTGGCAACGCGCCGTCGTCCCCGTCCGTGGAGGGGTTCGGGGAGCGTTTCGGCTTCGGCCTCGTCTCCCTGATCCTCGCCGTCCCGCTCACGGCGATCGCCGTGGTGAACGCCGGCTTCAAGGGCCTGGTGGTCTGCTGGATCGGCATCGTCGCGGTCAACGCGGTGCACGCCCTGCACGGCCGGCCCCGGTTGCCCCGGCAGCGGCGTACGGAGTCCGACTGGGAGGTCTGAGCCGGCGGGAGAGTAGTCGCGGGGACCGCCGCACCCCCGTTACCGGGGGGCGGGACGACGGCGGTCCCCGCGAGGGACACGGTCCGGGTCAGGGCCGGCTGACGTGTCCGGGCGTCCATGGAGGTCCGGGAGCCGCTCCGGAAGTCCTTGACGCCGACAACAACGACTATGCAGGGCGCGTGTTAAGCGAGTGCTGCGTGGACGTGTCGCGCTCGTACCACTTTCGCGAACCCGAGCTTCCGGATCGCCGCGAACCGCCCGTGGGTGGCCGGACCCGGCCACCCACCAGCGATTACTTCGCGCCGCCGACCGCGCCGGCGGCCGCTGCGGCGGCCGTGCCGCCGACCAGTCCGCCGGCCAGGTACGCCAGCAGGTCCTGCCTGCTCACGACGCCCGTGGGCTTCCCCTCGACCAGGACGATCGCCGCGTCCGCGCCGTCGGAACCGCTCAGCGCGGCCATCAGGTCGGCGACCGGCTCGCCCGAGCCGACCTGCGGCAGCGGGGACGACATGTGCTTCTCCAGCGGGTCGCCGAGGGAGGCGCGCTGGGTGAACAGCGCGTCCAGCAGCTCCCGCTCCACCACCGAGCCGATGACCTCCGCGGCCATCACGTCCGGGTGACCGGCGCCCGGCTTCACGATCGGCATCTGGGAGACGCCGTACTCCCGCAGGACGTCGATGGCCTCGCCCACGGTCTCCTCGGGGTGCATGTGGACGAGGGTGGGGATCGGGCCCGCCTTGTGGCGCAGCACGTCCCCGACGCTCGCGGTGTCGCCGTCGTGGTCGAGGAAGCCGTAGTCGTTCATCCACTCGTCGTTGAAGATCTTGCTGAGGTAGCCCCGGCCGCTGTCCGGCAGCAGGACGACCACGACATCGTCCGGGCCGAGCCCCTCCGCGACCTTGAGCGCCGCGACGACCGCCATCCCGCAGGAGCCGCCGACGAGCAGGCCCTCCTCCTTGGCGAGACGACGCGTCATCTGGAAGGAGTCCTTGTCGGACACGGCGACGATCTCGTCGGTGACCGTACGGTCGTACGCGGTCGGCCAGAAGTCCTCACCGACGCCCTCGACCAGGTACGGCCGCCCGGAGCCGCCCGAGTACACGGAGCCCTCCGGGTCGGCGCCCACGATCCGTACGCGCCCGCCGCTCTTCTCCTTCAGGTAGCGGCCGGTGCCGGTGATGGTGCCGCCCGTGCCGACGCCCGCGACGAAATGGGTGATCCGGCCGTCCGTCTGGTCCCACAGCTCGGGGCCCGTGGTCTCGTAGTGCGAGCGCGGGTTGTTCGGGTTGCTGTACTGGTCCGGCTTCCAGGCGCCCGGCGTCTCACGCACCAGCCGGTCGGAGACGTTGTAGTACGAGTCGGGGTGCTCGGGGTCGACCGCGGTGGGGCAGACGACGACCTCGGCGCCGTACGCGCGCAGCACGTTGATCTTGTCCGTGGAGACCTTGTCGGGGCAGACGAAGACGCACTTGTAGCCCTTCCGCTGGGCCACGATGGCGAGGCCGACGCCCGTGTTGCCGCTCGTCGGTTCGACGATCGTGCCGCCGGGCCGCAGCTCGCCGCTCTCCTCGGCCGCCTCGATCATGCGCAGGGCGATCCGGTCCTTGACCGAGCCGCCGGGGTTGAAGTATTCGACCTTGGCCAGGACTGTCGCCTGAATGCCTTCGGTCACGCTGGTCAGCTTCAGCAGCGGGGTATTGCCGACCAGGCTGATCATCGAGTCGTGGAATTGCACCGTTGTCTCCGGGGTCTCCGTGATGGTCCGGCCAGCGTATGCGCCCGCGGGTGAGATTGGGCGACGGTACCCACGGGGCAGTTAGCTGGTGTACGTACTCGTGCGTAGGACGACGAGGAGGCTCGCACTGTGTCGAGGGCGAGGGTGGCACGAAGGATCGCGGCGGGCGCCGCCTACGGCGGTGGGTCCATCGGCCTGCTGGGAGCGGCGGGCATCGGGGTGGTGCTGGCGGAGGTCCAGCTCGCGAAGCGGTCGGTGGGCGGCGGGACCGCCCCCGTACCGCCCAGCGGCGACGGCTGGTACGGACTGGCCTTCGGCCACACGGAGCCACTGCGGATGGGCATTCTGGGTGACTCCACGGCGGCGGGTCAGGGCGTACGGCGGGCCGGGCAGACCCCGGGGGCGCTGCTCGCCTCGGGGCTCGCGGCGGTCGCCGAACGCCCGGTGGACCTGCGGAACGTGGCGCTGCCCGGGGCCAGGTCCGACGATCTGGAGCGGCAGGTGAGCCAGCTCCTGTCGGAGCCTGCCCCATGGACGGCGCCCGGCCCCGGCGCGGGGACCGGCGCCACGAAGCCCGTCCCCGACGTCTGCGTGATCATGATCGGCGCGAACGACGTGACGCACCGGATGCCGGCCACCGAGTCCGTGCGCTGCCTGGCGGCGGCGGTACGGCGGCTGCGTACGGCCGGTGCCGAGGTGGTCGTCGGGACCTGCCCCGACCTGGGCACGATCGAGCCGGTGTACCAGCCGCTGCGGTGGCTGGCCCGGCGCGCGAGCCGCCAGCTCGCCGCCGCGCAGACGATCGTGGCGGTGGAGCAGGGCGGCCGTACGGTCTCGCTGGGCGACCTGCTGGGCCCGGAGTTCGCGGCGAACCCGCGCGAGCTGTTCGGCCCGGACAACTACCACCCCTCCGCGGAGGGGTACGCGACGGCCGCCATGGCGGTCCTGCCCACCCTCTGCGCGGTGCTCGGCCTGTGGCCGGAGACGGACCACCTCGACGCCGCGCGCGACGAGGACATGCTGCCGGTCGCGAAGGCGGCCTCGGCGGCGGCGTCCCGGGCCGGTACGGAGGTCACGGGCGTCCGGGCGCCGTGGGCCCTGCTCAAGCACCGCCGCCGGCGCCACCCGCTGCCGTCCCCCGCGGAGGCCACCCCGGAGGACCCGAGCGCGGCGGAGGCGCACGGGGTCAGGGAGACATGAGCCCGGGGGTGAGCAAGCGCTTAGAAAAGAGGCCCGCATCACACGCCGGGCCAGGTGACCCGTGTACTACGTACGGGTAACTTCCCAGTGAGCCCTGCCCTTGGATCCACTCCCGCACCCCTGGAGCCGTGATGCCCGAAGCCGTGATCGTCTCTGCCGCCCGCTCCCCGATCGGCCGGGCCTTCAAGGGCTCGCTCAAGGAGCTGCGGCCCGACGACCTGACCGCCACGATCATCCGTGCCGCGCTCGACAGGATCCCCGAGCTGGACCCCCGCGACATCGACGACCTGATGCTCGGCTGCGGCCTGCCGGGCGGCGAACAGGGCCACAACCTGGGCCGTATCGTCGCCGTACAGCTCGGCATGGACCACCTTCCCGGGTGCACGATCACCCGCTACTGCTCCTCGTCGCTCCAGACCTCGCGGATGGCCCTGCACGCCATCAAGGCGGGCGAGGGCGACGTCTTCATCTCGGCGGGCGTCGAGATGGTCTCGCGCTCCGTCAACGGCTCCTCGGACGGCATGCCCGGCACGCACAACCCGCTCTTCGCGGAGGCCGAGGAGCGGACCGCCGCCGTCGCGGGGAGCGAGGGCGCCGAGTGGCACGACCCGCGCGCCGACGGCCTGGTGCCCGACGCGTACATCGCGATGGGGCAGACGGCCGAGAACCTGGCCCGCCTCAAGGGCGTCACCCGCGAGGAGATGGACGAGTTCGGCGTACGGTCGCAGAACCTCGCCGAGGAAGCCCTCAAGAACGGCTTCTGGGAGCGCGAGATCACCCCGGTGACCACGCCGGACGGCACGGTCGTCACGGCGGACGACGGGCCGCGCGCGGGCGTCACCCTGGAGGGCGTACGGGGCCTCAAGCCCGTCTTCCGCCCGGACGGCCGGGTCACGGCCGGCAACTGCTGTCCGCTCAACGACGGCGCCGCCGCGCTCGTGATCATGTCGGACACCAAGGCGCGCGAGCTGGGCCTGACGCCGCTGGCCCGGATCGTCTCCACCGGCGTCACCGGCCTGTCGCCGGAGATCATGGGATACGGCCCGGTCGAGGCGTCCCGCCAGGCGCTCTCCCGCGCCGGGCTGACCGTCGGGGACATCGACCTGGTCGAGATCAACGAGGCGTTCGCGGCCCAGGTCATCCCGTCCTACCGGGACCTGGGCATCCCGCTGGAGAAGCTGAACGTCAACGGCGGCGCCATCGCGGTGGGCCACCCCTTCGGCATGACCGGCGCGCGGATCACCGGCACACTGATCAACAGCCTCCAGTTCCACGACAAGCAGTTCGGCCTGGAGACGATGTGCGTGGGCGGCGGACAGGGCATGGCGATGGTGATCGAGCGGCTGAGCTGAGCCGCAGCGGAGGGCAGGGGTCGTCCGAGGTACGAGGACGGCACCTGCCCGCAGCGGAGGCGAAGCCCAGCGCGACCGGAAACACGAGCGGCTGAGCTGAGCCGCGGCGGAGACCAGGGCCTGTCACCCAACGTGTCCGCGCAGTACGGAAAAGCGACCACGGCCGCCCCCGATCCCCAGTCGTGACTGAATCTCCCCCAGGATGTGACCTATGCCCGGGGGAGATTCGTTTGCCCTGGTCAGGGCGGTGAACCGGCGATACGTAAGGTCGAAAGACCTGTCCATTTCATGACGTAATGCACTGCCGCGCGGTCCCCGCCCCCGACAAGCTGAGGTAGGAAGTCGGGGGTATCGATCGGAATCGGGAGTAGTCAGTGAGCACCATGTCTCTTGCCCTGCTGCTGACCACGGCCACCGCCACGGCCGTGGGCGTCGCTGCCCTGCACGCCGCTCACTCGCTGCGTCGGCAGGTCAGCGCCCTGCGCGGTGAACTGGCCGCGGTGCGCCCCGTCGGCCTCGCCGCCGCCGTTCCGCAGGCCAGAAGCGCCGCCGACGCCGTCCAGACCGACGCCATACGTACCGCCGTCGCCGAGGCCCTGGCCGAGGAGCGGGAGCGGGAGCTGGCCGAGGCGCGCGCCTTCTGGGCCGCTCAGGAGGCCCGCGACGCCACCGACTCCCCGTCGATGCTGGGCGGGCTGTCCGGCCTCGGCGCGGAGGACACCCCGTTCTACGTGCCGCGCCAGATGGACTTCGTCGGCCTGGAGTCGCTGGAGGCCCTGGAGGCGCTCGACCTGGACGCCGCCGAGGCGTTCGACGACTTCTCGGGCCACCCGGACCACTCCGCCTCCGGTGAGCTGACGGAGCCGGTCGGGACCGCGCTCGGCATGGGCGGCATGGCCGGTACGAGCGAGGCCGTCGAGTTCGCGGAGGACTCCCCCGAACTGGCCGCCGCCCGCCGCCGCCACCCCTCGCACCCGGACTTCGTCCCCGTGCAGACCCCGGTCGTCACCGACCACGAGCGCACCGTCGCCCGGCTCGAAGAGCTGGCACGGACGCGTACGGCGCTGGCCGACGTCCGCCCCGGCCCGCTGGGCACGCTCGACGTCTATGTCTTCGCGGACGGTACGACGCTGTGCATGACCCCGGGGCACCGCGAGACCGCCGAGCGGCTCTCCGACGCGCTGCGCGAGGGCGAGGCCCCGTTCCTGCTGGGCGGGTCCGGTGTCTCGGGCGCGTACACCCTGACGTTCTCCTGCGGCGGCGACGGATACCCCCACGGCGACACCGGCGCCGAGCACATCTACATCCTGGCGGACCGCGTCATAGCGTCACTCTGACCGGCCCGCTCGCCGAGCGTCAGAGCGACGCGTCGGCCACCGTCTTCTCCACCGACCGCACGGCCTCGTCCAGTTCCTCTTCGGACGGGGCCGTCCGCAGTGCCTCCGCCAGGTCCCCGGCCGCGACCGTGAGCTGATCGGCGACGGCGAAGACCCCGGCGTCCGGCATGATCCGCACCGGCGTCCCCGGACTCTCCAGACGCTGCGCCCTGACGGACAACTCCCTGGCCAGCTCCAGCGCGCGGGCCGCGGCGCCGCGCTGGAGCCGGCTCTGCGGGGCGGTCCTGAGCCGGTCGGCGAAACGGTCCACGGCAGCCGTCAGAGGCGTTGTATCGAGCACCCGCCCGACCCTACGCGGCCGTCGGGACCCGCTGCCACCGTCTTGCCAACAGCCCTTGCCAACGGCCCCCGGCTCAGGCACGGTGGGCGTAAAGGACCGGAAGGACCGAAAGGATCCCGTCCAGAAGGACCAGCAAGCAGCGCAGAGCGTCCGGAGGCGCCGATGTCCCTTGTCTTCTCCGAAGAGACCCACCGCAACCTGCTCGCCCGAATCCCCCATTGCACCGGTCGTGAGATCTCCGACTGGCTCCGCACCGTCGAGGACGGCCCGTCCCTCTTCCGTTTCGAGGAGAAGGTGAGCTGGCTGCGGAGTGAGCACGACCTCGCGTACGGACACGCCAAGGCGATCGTCCACGAGTACGACCTGAGGCGCGCGGCACGCCGCCTCACCTAAGCCGCACCGGTAGGCGTACCGGTCGGCAACGGTTCGACACGACGAAGGACGACGGAGGGGTGGGGGGGCGGGGGGGGGGCTCCGCCGCGCTCGCAGCGCCGGGCGGGCGCCCCCGGGCGGGCCCCCCGCGGGCCCCGCCCCCCCCCCCCCTCCGTCTGTGTGTCCGTCACCCGGTCGGCCGCTGCCGGCCCGCCGGGTACCCCGCCGACCTGCTAGTCGTTGCCGCTGAGGATCGAGAAGAGCCGCAGCATCTCCATGTAGATCCACACCAGGGTCAGCGTGAGGCCGAAGGCCGCCAGCCAGGACTCCTCGCGCGGAGCGCCGTACGCGACGCCGTCCTCGACCTGCTTGAAGTCGAGCGCCAGGAAGCACGCGCCGAGGATGATGCCGATGATCCCGAAGAGGATGCCGAGGCCACCGCTGCGGAAGCCGAGGCCGTCACCGCCACCGAAGACGCTGAAGAGCATGTTGGCGACCATGAGGAGCACGAAGCCCATCGCGGCGGCCATCACGAAGCCGTAGAAACGGCGGGTGACGCGGATCCAGCGCATCTTGTACGCGAACAGCACGCCGGCGAAGACCGCCATCGTGCCCATCACGGCCTGCACCACCACGCCGGGCGCGATGTACGTGCTGACGACGTTGCTGATCACTCCGAGGAAGACACCCTCGAACGCCGCGTACGACAGGATCAGCGCCGGGGACGGCTTGCGCTTGAAGGACTGGATCATCGACAGGGCGAACGCGACGAGCACGGCGCCGATGGCGATGCCGTACGACATGCCCATGTTCGCCGGGTCGACCGGCAGCAGCACCCAGGAGAGGACCGCCGTGAGCACGACCGTGCCCAGCGTCATCCCCGTACGGGTGACAACGTCGTCGATGGTCATGGCACCGGTGCTCGGCGGTGCCTGCGGCGTGCCGACCGGGGCGCCCTGCTGCTGCGCGTAGGGGTTGGTCGCGTACGGGTTCGTCGCGTACGGGTTGGTTCCTACGGCGGGGCCCCCGGCCTGCGGCGCCGCGTTGAAGCCCGCGTGGCCGTTGTCGCGGCTGAAGCCCCGTCGCGAGAAGACCGGGTTGCTGCTCCTCATCTCACTCCTCCATGGCCACCCAGCGCGGCCTTGCGTCAAGAGTAATGGGAGAGCAAAGCGTACGTCCTAGTGCTCGGGGAGGATCTTTCGCCGAATCGGGACGCCAACGGCGTGCCGCTCGTCACAAAAGCCGCCCAAAGGGACCGCGGCGCCGACCGGCACGTGGCGCGTGATGTGCCCGGAGCCGGACTTGAACCGGCACGCCCCCGAGGGGCAGCGAGGTTTAAGCTCGCCGTGTCTGCATTCCACCATCCGGGCAAGGCGCGCGACGCCGCGTTGGCACAGGAGCCTATCGGGACACACCACTCGAACAGCCGAGCGCCTACCCGATGTTGTCTTATTTTATTGAGGTCTGAGGGTGCGTCAGGGCACGTAACGAGCCATCGGCACATGCCGGGCGCGGGTGGTCATCTCGTACCGAGGCACACGAGAATGACGAAAAGTCGCCGCCCGGTCACGCATCCGGCACAGGCGCCGCTCCGACGTACGCCGGGGCGCCTCCGGCGCGCGGGTGGGCGCGCGAGGGGCCGGGGAACTTCCGGGGACCGGATGTACACCCTCTCAGGGCCGGTGTCATACCCCAGGAGGAGAGCGCACCCCCGAGGGTCAGACCCAAGGCGGCCACGGGAACGGGCATCGCGACGGACGCCCGGAGGGGTCCTTCGCGAAGAGGATGGAGAGGTCCGCGAGGGAGGGGTTCCTCCGTCCGCGGAGCCCCGCCGCCGGCTCAGCCCGGTCCCGTCCTGACCGTCCGACAGGAGTGTTCTTCCGTGACCACCACCCCGCTCGCCCACCGCGCCACCGCAGTGGCCGCTCGCGCCTCCGATCTCTCGAAGGTCTACGGAGTGGGCGAGACCCAAGTGGTCGCGCTCGACCATGTCTCCGTCGACTTCCGCCAGGGCGAGTTCACCGCGATCATGGGCCCGTCCGGCTCCGGCAAGTCCACGCTGATGCACTGCGTGGCCGGCCTCGACAGCTTCAGCAGCGGCTCCGTCCGCATCGGCGAGACCGAGCTGTCCACCCTGAAGGACAAGAAGCTCACCCAGCTTCGCCGGGACAAGATCGGCTTCATCTTCCAGGCGTTCAACCTGCTGCCGACCCTGACGGCCCTGGAGAACATCACGCTCCCCATGGACATCGCCGGCCGCAAGCCCGACAAGGCGTGGCTCGACCAGGTCATCACGATGATCGGCCTCTCCGACCGGCTCGGCCACCGGCCCACGCAGCTCTCCGGCGGCCAGCAGCAGCGCGTGGCCGTCGCCCGCGCCCTCGCCTCGCAGCCCGAGATCATCTTCGGTGACGAGCCGACCGGGAACCTGGACTCGCGCTCCGGCGCCGAGGTGCTGGGCTTCCTGCGCAACTCGGTACGGGAGCTGGGCCAGACCGTCGTGATGGTGACGCACGACCCGGCGGCGGCCTCCTACGCGGACCGGGTGATCTTCCTCGCCGACGGCCGCATCGTCGACGAGATGTTCGCGCCCACCGCCGACGGCGTGCTGGACCGGATGAAGGCGTTCGACGCCAAGGGCCGCACGAGCTGACCGTACGCGCAGTCCCGTCCCCTCCGGCCCACCCTCACCAGGACTTCCATCATGTTCCGTACCGCCCTGCGTACTGTGCTCGCGCACAAGGCCAGGCTGCTGATGACCGTGCTCGCCGTCATGCTCGGCGTCGCCTTCGTCTCCGGCACCCTGATCTTCACCGACACCCTCGGCAGCGCCTTCCGCAACCAGTCGTCGAAGAGCTACAAGGACGTAGCCGTCTCCATATCCGCCTACGACTCCCGCGACAGCGACGACCCGGAGGCCCGTAAGGGCGGCGCGGGTCTCAGCCAGACGGCCATGGACCGGATCCAGGCGCTCGACGGGGTCTCCTCCGTCACCGGGCGCGTCGAGAACTTCGCCGGGGTCGCGGACCCCGACGGCAAGCTGATCGGCAACGGCTGGTCCAACACGGGCTCCAACTTCGCGCCCGGCGAGAACGGCAAGGACCCCGCGTACACCTTCACCGACGGCTCGGGCCCCCGCGAGGAAGGCCAGATCGCGCTCGACAAGGACACCGCCACCAAGGGCGAGTACAAGGTCGGTGACACCGTGCGGGTCGCCACCAACGGACCGGTGAAGGAGTACACCCTCTCCGGTGTCTTCACCACCGAGGACGGCGCGGTCAACGCGGGCGGCAGCCTGGTCCTCTTCACCACCGAGGTCGCCCAGAAGCTCTACCTGGAGCCCGGCTACTACGAGAAGGCGACCGTCAGCGCCGCCCCCGGCACCTCCGACGCCGCGCTCCTCACGCAGGTGAAGAAGCTCCTCCCGAAGAACGCCGAGGCGGAGACCGGCGACGCGCTGGCCGAGAAGCAGGCGAAGGACATCGAGTCGGGTCTCTCCGGCCTCAACCAGATGCTGCTGGCCTTCGCCGCCATCGCCCTGTTCGTCGGCATCTTCCTGATCTCCAACACCTTCACCATGCTGGTCGCCCAGCGCACCAAGGAACTGGCGCTGCTGCGCGCCGTCGGCGCCTCCCGCAAGCAGGTCAAGCGCTCGGTGCTGGCCGAGGCGGCCATCGTCGGCGTCATCGCCTCGGTGGTCGGCTTCGCCCTCGGGCTCGGTCTGGCGATCGGACTGCGCGGCCTGATGGACTCGTTCGGCGCGAAGATCCCGGCCGGACCGCTGGTCGTCTCCCCGGTCGCGATCGCCGCCGCGCTCGGCGTCGGCGTGCTGATCACCGTCTTCGCCGCCTGGCTGCCCGCCCGCCGGGCCGCCAAGATCCCGCCGGTGGCGGCGATGAGCAGCGTGCACGCCGTGGCGACCACCAAGTCCCTCGTCGTCCGCAACTCCATCGGCCTGGTCATCGCCCTGCTGGGCGCCGCCCTGATCCTGGTGGGCGCGAAGCAGGGCTCCGACGGCCGGTTCCTGCTGGCCGCGGGCGGGTTCCTCACGATGATCGGTGTCATCGTGCTCATCCCGCTGCTCTCCCGGCCGGTCATCGCGCTCGTACGGCCGCTGCTCATAGGGGCCTTCGGGGTCTCCGGCAAGCTGGCCGGCCAGAACGCCGTGCGCAACCCGCGGCGCACCGGGGCCACCGCCTCCGCGCTGGCCATCGGGCTCACCCTGGTCACCGCCCTCACCGTGCTGGGTGTCACGATCGGCCAGGCCATCGACCAGATGACCACCGACAACATCAAGGCCGACTACATGGCCTCGATGGCCAACGGCAGCCCCCTCGACCCGAGCGCCCTGAGCGCGCTGGAGAAGGCGCCCGGCGTCAGCGCGGTCTCCCCGCAGCAGGCGGTCGACCTGGAGATCAAGGGCGACTACGTGTCGGCCTCCGGAGTGACCCCCGGGGACATCGAGAAGGTCTTCAACATCACCACGGTCTCCGGCTCGCTCGGCTCGCTCTCCGGCGACGCGGTCGCGGTCGCGGAGGACACCGCGAAGTCCAAGGGCTGGAAGACCGGCGACACCGTCCAGGTGAAGTACAACGACGGGAAGAGCGCCGACCTGAAGATCGGCGCGGTCTACGAGGGGAACGAGTTCCTCTCCCCGATGCTCATCTCGACGGACCTGGCGAACCCGCACGAGACCACGCACCACATCCGTGAGGTGTGGGTGAAGACGGACGGCGGCCCGAGCGACGTCCGCGCCCAGGCCCTCGTGGACGCCCTGGGCAAGAACCCGGCGATCACGCTGATGGACCAGAACGACATCAGGAACCAGACCAGCGGGCTGATCAACACGGCGCTGAACATCATGTACGGCCTGCTGGCGATGGCCCTGATCATCGCGGTCCTCGGGGTCGTCAACACCCTGGCCATGTCGGTGTTCGAGCGGCAGCAGGAGATCGGCATGCTGCGCGCGATCGGTCTGGACCGGCGCAGGGTGAAGCGGATGATCCGGCTGGAGGCCGTGGTGATCTCGCTCTTCGGCGCGGTGGTCGGGGTCGGTCTCGGTACCTTCCTGGCCTGGGCGATCGGTCAGACGATCAAGAACGCGATCCCCGGGTACGCGCTGTTCGTCCCGTGGGACAGGATCGCGCTCTTCCTCGCGCTGGCCGCCCTGGTGGGTGTCCTGGCGTCGCTGTGGCCGGCGCGCAGCGCGGCCAGGCTCAACATGCTGACGGCGATCAAGACCGAGTAACGGAGCACGGGTACGGACGGCGCAGGCGGCCCGCTCGCCGAGCCGGGCGTACGCGCGGGTGACCGCCTCCGCGAGATCGTCGGGGACGG